>CADACS010000034.1 GCA_902786505.1 uncultured Planctomycetota bacterium
AGCAAAGACTCCGAGTCCGCCTCCGACGACGGTTTCGACGACGGTTTCGACGACGGTTTCGACGACGATTCCGACGACGATTCCGACGACGATTCCGACGACGATTCCGACGACGATTCCGACGACGATTCCGACGACGATTCCGACGAACCGGTCGCGTTCGGGCTCGATTACGACCTCCTTGAAAACGACAACGTCTCTCTCGACCGCAAGCTCGACTATTTGCGCGAACGCCTTAAGGCGGGTAACGAAGAGGCGTACGGCGAATTGGCGCGTCTGCTTCTTCAGCGAGCCGCGCTTGCGAAAAAAGACGAGGAAAAAGAGGCGATGGCCGCGCTTGACGAAATCGAGTTGGCCATTTTCACGAAGAATGATTATTACCCCGACCGCGATCTTTACGACGATTTAGAAATCATTGTTCAGGCGAATCTTCAGCGAGTCTTCTTCTATCTGCGCAACGGCATGGCGCCCCCGCTGGACATGGCTAACAGGGCGCTGCGGTTCGCTCGCGAATTAGCCGGGCGCTTCTCTCAGGAGGAGGCGGCTCGGCTCTTGGCGACGGCGTATCAGGCGCATGGGCTGAGCCTTCTCGCGTCCGGCGCGGAAGCCGCGGCCCTGCGGTCTTTTAGCAAGGCGCGCGCGAAGTTCTCCGCTCTTGTCGACGGGGGAGTCCGCGAGGCGGAACCTTCGATCGGATTCGTTTCCGTCGCGATGGGGGACGCCTATATGGCGATTGGCGACGCGAACAGCGCGGTTGAGGAATTCATGTTCGCGCTCGAGACGTTCGACAGTTTTTCGGGCCGGGAAGGCTTTCTCGCCGAAAACGTCAACGTGAGTTTCCGGCTCAGCCGCGCGTACCGCAGTCTGGGCGACGTGGAGAAAGCCGACGCAGCGCTTGAAATGGCGATTCAGTCGGAAGAGCGGCTCCTTTCCTTCGACGAAACGTCCTATATCAACCCGCTCGTCGAACTGCTGGAAGAGCAGGCGGACAAATTCTTTACGCGCGGTAAGCACGAAGAGGCGGTCGCCTCGCTTGATCGCGCCGTGTCGTCGCTGGAGCGCTTTCTGACGTACGACGTCGTTATGCCGCGCCGCGTGCTGGCCCACGCCCATCTTGCCAACGCGCTGCAGCGCCGCGCCACGATCCATTTTCTGCGGAATAAGCGCCTGCTGGCCGTAAACGACCTTGAGCGCGCCGTCGAGTCGCTCACGTCGGCGGTGAAAAAGGGCGAAACGTTCGATCCGTTCGCGCAGGCGCTCATTTTGGTCAACTCAATTTACGATATGTGCGCCAGTTACAGTCTTTGGGACGAGGCGGTTAAGGCGCGCAAGGAGGCTAAGCGTCTTTACGAAGGGCTTCCGCCTGATAAGAAGAAGCGCGTTGACGACTTGTACGCGCGCATGCTCGTTTATCGCGCCGGAGCTATGCTGCGCCACAAAAATAGAGCGGAAGCGCGCGTCGCGGCCGAAGAGGCGGTTAGTATTCTCGAGCCCCTTTGCGAAGATAAAGACGCCGATCCTGAGAAGTGCGCCATGTTGGCGCGAGCGTACGGAATTTGCGCGCGGCTCGAATCGAAAAAGCGCCCCGGCCGCGAGAATTCCATGCGGCTGTTCCGCCGAGCGAAGGAGCTTGAGTTATTCGTCCTGAGCGGGCCTGATCTTAACGACCAGTATAAGAACGCTTTCGTCGACGATCTTACGACGAAGGCTAAGCGCGAAGCGAAAGACGGAGAACTCTCCGTCGCGCTCGACGACGTTCGCACGGCCGCCAAAATCGCCGTCTCGGAACTCAACGCGGGGAACTGGACGTTCCTTTCGGAATTCGTTGAATCCGTGAGCGCCGCCGTAAAGATCGCGGTCGCGCATCGCGGGCCAAAAGAGGGACTGCGCATTATAAGAGCGGCCGTTCGGTACGCCGAACGCGTGAGAAAGTCGTACGTCGACAAGGATTGGGCGCCCAACGAAGGCGACGACATTTCTCCCCGCAATATTGCGTTTATGCGTAACATAGAGCTCCTTACGGTCGACTTGCGTTTCACGCGCTTTAAGCTGCTTTCTTCGACCGACTGGCAGCCTGAATTTGCGCAGTATTGCGACATGCGCTTTTACACGCCCCCCGAAGACCCCGAAGAGAAGGACGATTCCGCGTTCCGGAGACAGAAGCTCGATCCCGTAACGTCGTATATCATAGATATGTGCGACGAGAACCACCGCGGGAGCGTCCAGCGTCGGCGCGCGCTTCTCCTGAGCAAGGCTCTGGCCGATTCTCCGGTACAGCTCGCGAGGTTTGTCGATCTGGAAGCGTGCCGGCGCGTCTTTATGCGGCGCGCGCTCGACGGCGAATTCGAGTTTTTAGGGTCCGTTCTGGATATTCTCCGCGCGACGCTCAATTCCATAAGCAAGCGGAGCGATCTCTTCTTGGCGGATCCTGAAATGCGCGAGGCCGAGCGTGTCTTTGACGCGCCGCGCGCCCGCGTTCGGAACGGAGAATTCGACGAAGCGAAGACGCGTCTGTACTGGTCTAAAGCGCTGATTTTCCGCCGCATGCAGACGAATCATTTATTGGGCGTCTGGGAAGGGATTAAGGCGGCCGACGCGGCCAGTCCTCCCCCGGACGAAGTTGCGAAAAATCTGCGCGCGACGTTTATCGACGTTCTTCGCGCGAAAATAGAGCTCGTTTTCCAGCTCGCGCTCGAAGCGGGCGAACGCGCGCCTTCCGAACTGTTGGCGGCCCCTCAGACGGCGCCCTTGGCCGCCGCGTTTTTCCAGTGGCTCCTGTCGAACGGTCAAAGGGACCGCGCGTTCGAATTTGCGCGCCTGGAAGAGAAAAGACTGCTCGGGGGAGACTCTGTTTTTCCGCCGATGCGGTTTATGTGCCAGTCCGCCTTCTACGAAGCGATTGCCGAGGCCGCGCAGGGAGCGGGCGAGCTCCGGTTCGCCGAGGAAACGCTCCGTAAGTGCGAGGCGCTCTTCTCTTCAGAAGACGCCGCGTTCGACGTCAGTTTTCTCTTCGCGGAGAGTCAGGGGAACGTTTATGCGAAACTGGGCGAACTCGCGTACGAACGCGGCGACTTAGAGAACGCGTCCTCTTATTTCACGAAAGCGGGCGACGTTTACGCCGAAGAATTGCGGTCGCGCGGTCTTACGCGTCAGGGGTTTGAGCGGTATGTCGAGCTTCTTTCGAGGGCGATTTCCGGCGGCTCGCGGGAGGAAGCGCGCCGCGTGGCGAGACGCTATCGCGAGATGTGCAGGCTCTCCAAAACCTGGAACGCCGATTTCCGCGCCGAAGTCGCCAACGCGTTTTGGGCTCTTACGGTCGTCGTTTTAATGTCGAACGAAAAGATTCGCGCCTCCTTCTATCACTCGAAACAGGCGCTCAAGCAGTTCGACAGGATACTTAAATGGTACCGTCCCAGCTCTCCCGAGATTAAAGTCAGACGGCTTGAACGGGGATTTTCCTCGTTCCTTTTCTGGATGCGGCATGGCGCGTACGAACGTGCGACGGCGATTTTAAATTCCCTGTTTCCTGTATTTAAGAAGAATTACGAATCGGTCGTCAACGATCCGAAAGAGATCGCCGATCCGAAGGAGCGGGAGCTTACGTTCTGGCACGTCGCGAGCCCGTTTGTCGTCGTCGGAATGTTTTGGGTTCAGCTTCGCCTCGTCGGCCTCGGCCGTTTTTCGTCGCCCGAGGAAGAGGCGCAGTTCGGCAAGACGGTCGAGGAGCTCATAGCCGCCGCTAAGCGAACGCCTCTGATTAGCGAAGGGCGCGTCGTAACCGGCGCGCAAGAGGAAACGGCCGCCGATTCGGAAGAGGCCGACGCCGCCGCGACCGAATCGCCTGCGGACGCCGAGCCGGAAGACGCGCCGCTCAAATTGCGAGCGCAAGCGCTTCTTTCTTCGGCAGTTGCGCGCGCGAAAGGAATGTGGGGCGCCCTTAGACGGAAAATCAAGCGTGAAGAGCCGACGCCCGCCGTGTCGGATTCCAACGCGCTGAAAGTCGCGCTAAGCTATTGCATGACGCGGCTCTTTTACGCCTTTTGGCTCGCGCAGAAGGGCGAGAACGAGCTCGCCGTTAAAGAGCGCGACGCCGCGATCCGGGAGACGCGCAAGTGGTTTGGCGCCGGGTCGATGGAGGAGACCGCGTGCTTCTACTACTGGGCCGTCGCGGCGCTGCGCCGCCGTCGGTTTTCAGAAGCGATTCGTTGGGCGAGAACGGTCGTCGCGAGCTTTCCGAAAGAGGCGCGCGACGTTAAAGAACCCGTTCTCGACTCCATACCGTTCGTCGCCGACGCGTTCCGTATTTGCGCGTTTGCGCGAGTGGAACGTCGCGCGCCCTTCGATCTTGTCCGGGCCAGGCGCGACGTCGAGCGCGGAATCGAATTCTGCCGGATCGCGTTTGCGAACAAATTGTTTACGCCGCGGTCCGTTTACACGGAGCTCATTTTCGCGCGCGCGAAGGTCGAACGCGCTCGCGGGCGGCTCCGCGAGGCGCTTGCCGACGCGACGCGCGTTAAGGCGATGCTGGACAAGGCGTCGCTCCGCGGCGTCGCGACGCCCAGCGTCGGCGTTAAGGACGAACTAAACGAGTTTTTAATTTCACTGACAGAAGAGATCGCCGATCGCCGTAAGAGGGACGGCGAGTCTTTGCCGGAATCGCAGGAGGCGCGGCAGAGCGGCGACGCCGGGAACGGAGAACGCCCCCAATGAGCAACCGCATTCGAGAGCTGCGCGAGGCGCGCAAAATAGAACTTTCCGAGTTTGCCGAACTCGTCGGCGTTTCCGCGCGCTATCTAATCGCGCTGGAAGAAGACGCGGCCGTCGCGACCGTCGAGACGGCGCTGCGAATCGCGCGCGCGTTGGACGCGACGGTCGAGCGCGTCTTCGGCGGGGAAGAGCCGGAGGCCGAGTCTCGCTCCTCCGAGCCGGAACCGGCCCTGCCGGAAAGCGCGGTCCCCTCCGCCGAGCGGCCGGAATCTGAGCCCGCGACGGAAGAGAACGGGAAGCGCAAACGCGAAAAGAAGGACGGCGCCGAGCCCCGTAAGAGGAAGCCGCGCGCTCCGAAAGAGGAGTCCGGCCCGGAACCGCCTAAAATCGCGCCTTACGCGACCGCCTGGTCGAATAAATCGCTCGACGAACTCATGGCGGGCAGAGAAGAGAAGGCCGGTTCTCTCTTTGAAGAGCCGGAAACGCGCGAATTAAACGTTTTGCGTCGCGTTTACGCGCCCGATCGCAGTCAGAAGGTTTCTTCCGATTCGTCGAAAACGGCGACGGAAGAAGGACTTGCCGCGACGCCCAGTTCGCTTGTCGATCCGACGCGCGGCCGCGCTATACGCTACTTCGATCTTTTCTGCGGCATTGGCGGCTTTCGTTACGCCGCCCGGAACACGCTCGCGGAGATGAACCGCGACGGCGAATGCGTGCTGAGCTGCGATATCGACGAGCCCGCGCGCGAGAGTTACGCCGCGAATTTCGGCGAGACGCCCTACGGCGACGTAACGACGCTCAAGTCGGAGAATATCCCCGATTTCGATCTCCTCTTTGCCGGGTTCCCCTGCCAGACCTTTTCGATTATCGGGCTGCGAAAAGGATTTGCCGACGAAACGAAAGGCTCGCTCTTCTTCCAGATCGCGCGTATTCTCAAAGACAAGCGTCCGCGCGCGTTCGTTTTGGAGAACGTCCGGCAGCTCACGACCCACGATTCTGGGCGGACGTTCGAGATCATTTTGCGCGTCTTGCAGGAGGAGCTTGGCTATTGCGTCGACTGGCGCGTACTCAACGCGCTCGAGTGCGGCGTGCCGCAGAAGCGCGAACGCGTCGTTATTGTCGGCGCGCTCGAGCCGTTTGAAATGGAATGGCCCGCCCCCGTTAAGAACGGCAAATCGCTCGCCGACGTCTTAGAGAACGACGCCGACGTCGACAAGCGGTATTTCGCGTCCCCTGAAATCGTGCGCAGGCGGAAAGAGGCGCACACGTCTGAATTCTATCCGTCGATCTGGCACGAGAATAAGTCGGGCAATATTTCCTCTTATCCGTACAGCTGCGCGCTCCGCGCCGGCGCGAGCTACAACTACCTTCTTGTAAACGGCGAGCGGCGTCTGACGCCGCGCGAAATGCTCCGCCTGCAGGGGTTCCCCGACGACTTCAAGATCGCCGTCTCCGATTTCCAAATCCGGAAGCAGGCCGGCAACGCCGCGCCCGTATGCCTGATTCAGCGCGCGCTCGAACGGTTCCTCCCTCTGGTCTTTGAGAAAAATGAGCGCGGCTAAAAAGAGCGAGTCCGTCCGAAAGAAGAGCGCGGCCCGAAAGGGAACGGTTCCCAAACTGCCGAAACTCGAGCCGACCGACGACTCCGCGCCGAAATTCGACGTCTTTGCCGCGTCGAAACGCTCGGAGATTATGCGCAAAGTTAAGTCGACGAAGAATAAGTCGACGGAGCTGCGCCTCATGGAAGAATTTAAACGTCTCGGCGTGACGGGCTGGCGTCGGCAGGCTAAGCTCTTTGGCAAGCCGGATTTCCTCTTTCCGAAGCTTCGGATCGCCGTTTTCGTCGACGGCTGTTTCTGGCACGGGCACCGCTGCCGTAATACGACCCCGAAAGACCACGCCGACTACTGGCGCATTAAGATCGAACGGAATCAGGCGCGCGACCGGGCCGCGACAGAGCATTTGGAAGCGCTCGGATATCGCGTCGTGCGCGTCTGGGAGTGCGAATTCAAAAAGGCGAACGCCGACCTGCTCGAAGAGAAGCTGCGCCCGATAGTCGACGCGTTCCGAGCCGCGCAAAAGAACGCGCGGAAATAAAAAAAGACTGAACGAAAAGCCGCTCAGTCTTTTTAAAGAAAACGAACCGCGAACGAAAATATTCGCGCGTGTGGAAGAATCACTTCTTCTCGTCGCCGCCTTCGTCCTTGACCTTCTTCTTCTTCTTCAAGACGACCTTGTAAACGCGAATTTTCGGAAGAGCAAAGGGGGAAGTTTCGTCAGTCCAGCGATCCTGAGACTGCATCTTTTCAATTCGTTCGACTCTCGTCAGGACGTTGCGCGAACGCGAAACGCCTTTCCTGATTTTTAAGCTTTTATCGATGGTCATTGGTAAATCTCCAAACGTTTTACGCGGCTGCTCGATCGCTCGAACTCGACCCGGCGTCCAGTTTGCGACAAAACGACGGACGCAACGCGCCTTGCCTTGGCGATCCGCCCGCGAAACCGTTCTTGACGCGCAGATCGCAAGCGAACGCGCGCATGGGAACGCTTAGGATTCGTAATATAACAGCCTATTTTAAATTAACAAGGGGGCGCGGCGAATTTTCTTGGATTCATTCCAAGAAAAAGCGGTTATTTTCTCTAAAGCGCCCCTCTTCAGCCGACCTTGCCGCCCCATCGCGCGGCGCGTGTGAAAATTCCTCTTGCGCCGCCTGCGGTAATTCGCTACCGTTAAGCTTGGCGAAGGGGCGTCCTTTCGCAACGCGTATTATTGAATCAGATCGACGGGAGAGAACGCATGGACGGTCGTCAGGACATTGAGGCGGGGCTGAAGTACGCGCGCGAAGCGTTGGCGGCGCGCATGTCGGACACGCGCCGCGATCCCGATTGCGACGCCTCGCTGGCGCTTGCGCTGCTGGCGCTCCTTAAAGCGCGCGAGGACCGCCGCGACGAATCGGCCGAGCGCGACGAGCCGGTTATTATCAATTTTGAACGCGCCAAACGGAGTCTGGCGTCGCGCCGCGTTTACAGGGCGCCCTCGCCGGCGCCGAGCCGGTCCGTCCCGGCAAATCGGGCGGGGCTCAAGATTTACCGCGGCGAATAAGAGAACGCCAAGCTCAAACGGCAAAGAACGCGCGCGAATTGGTCGCTTTTCCAGTTCGCGCGCGTTTTTTTCTTGCGTCAGGATTTATCCGAAGAAGCGTCGGCTCTGTCCTTTTGCGGCTTGCCGATCTCCTTTTTAACGGAATATTCGCGCCCTTTGCGGTTCTGATAGGAGACGATGAGTTCGGCGACGACTCCAATCGAGAGGAGCTGCGCGCCGAAGAGCATGAGCGCGGCGGAGTAGACGACGGCGGGCCGGCCGGAAAGATTGTACGCCGCAAAGCCGAGGAAGGGGAGCCGCGCAAGCGTCCAGCGGACCGCCAGCCAGAGCATCGTCGCCGCGCCGACCGTAAAGGACGTCAGGCCGACCGTGCCGAGAAAATGCTGAGGACGCTGTCCGTAACCGGTGACGAACTTGACCGAAAGAACGTCCAAAAATCCCTTAATAAAACGGTTGAACCCGTATTTTGAGGACCCGTATTTGCGCGCGCGGTGATTGACGACTTTTTCGCCGATCTTGTATCCCTTCGCTGCCGCGAGAACGGGCACGAATCGGTGAAGCTCGCCGTAAAGCGTGATTTCGTCGAAAATTTCACGCCGGTAGCACTTCATGCCGCAGTTGTGATCGTGCAGCTTGACGCCCGTTATCGAGCTGACCAGCCAGTTAAAGATATGGCTCGGAAAGACTTTGTGCCACGGATCGTGGCGGCGCTGTTTCCAACCGCTCACGACGTCGTATCCGGAGTCGATCAGGCGCAGAAAATCTGGAATCTCGTGCGGATCGTCCTGCAAGTCGGCGTCGAGCGTCATGACGATCGGAAGCGTCGCCGACTTAAACCCGACGTCGAGCGCCGCCGCCTTTCCGAAATTGCGCCGGAACCGTATTCCGCGAACGCGTTCGTCTTCCTGAACGAGGCTCTCGATAATAGACCAGCTCGAATCGGTCGAGCCGTCGTCGACGAAAATCAGCTCGATCTTCGCGTCGAGCGATTTCGCGACCTCGATAATTTCTCCGTACAGAATCCGCAAACTCTCTTCTTCGTTGTATACCGGCACGACCAAAGAATATTCAACCACGGCGTTCTCCCTCATCGTCAAATTTGCTGGCAAGTCAATCGCTTACCGAGTTTCTACGCAATATTCGGCCATTATAGACGTTTGACGCCGGGAATCAATAGATTCGCGCGTTTCCGCTAAAAAAACGCGTCCGTTCGGTTCTCCGTTTGCCGGGCGGAGGTTGAGTCCCCTTTCGGTTCGGCGTATAATGGGGGCGTTTCGACAACCAATTACGCCGTTACAAGGAACGCAACTATGAAACGTATCTTACCGCTGGCGCTCGCGATAGCGTTAATCGCGGCGTCTTCCGCCCAAGCGACCGACTATTTCGTCGATTCCTACCGCGGGGACGATTCCGCGGCCGGGACGAGTCCCGAGACCGCGTGGCGCACGCTCGACCGCGTCAACGGCGCCGAGTATCAACCGGGCGACTCCGTCCGTTTTCTCCGCGGCGGAATTTGGCGCGGCAGTCTCGAATGCCGCTCTGGCGCGGAGAACGCGCCGGTCGTCTATACCGATTACGGCTCCGACCCGAATCCTCCCAGAATTATGCCGAGCGTCGACCTCTCCGATCCGAAGAGCTGGTCCCGCGTCGGCGATTCCGACGTCTGGGTTACTCCCGGCGTCGAATGGCGCGATCTCGGCGCGACGACCGACGACGTAAAAACGTTCGCGCAGACCGGCTGGCACGTCTATACCGAAGAGGACGCGCGCGCGGAATGCTCCGAGGCGGAGTTCGAAGAGCTCGGCGGCGCCAAGGGCTATAAGGTTCGGTGCGAGGCGTCCGGCTCGGAGAAATCGTTTCTGCAATTTACAGCCGACTGGTTCCCGATCCGTCAGGGCAAGTATGTCGCGCTGCGTTTTAAAGCGCGTTCGAGCGTTCCGTTTACGGTCGAGTCCGGCGTCAATCTCATGATGACGCGGTCGCCGTGGTCGAGCTACGGCGAAACCGTCGCGTTTCCCGGCGAGATCGGGGAGCAGTGGCGCGAATACCGCGCGATCTTTTTCGTAAGGTCCGACGCCGAAGACGGACGCGTTACGTTCTTTTTGGGGTCGGTCTTGCCGGACGGCGCCGAGTTTGATTTCGTGCCGCTCGAGGCGCATGAGCTGCAGGACGTTTCGCTGGGGACGTCGGTCGACGTCGGCAATCTCGTTCTGACCGAACGCGGCGCTTACGGCGGCGCGCGCAAAGACGCGCAAAAGAAGCGGTTTGTTCCCACGTACGATCGCCGCGAATACGCGGGCTTTAAACGCTGGACGCCCGACGAACTCAAAGAACCGAACGACTTCTGCTACGACAGGGTCGATAAGCGCGTGTTTATGAAGTGCGACGTCAATCCCGGCGAGAAATTCGCGTCGATCGAAGCGCCCCTTCGGATTCACGCGTGCCGCGCGACCGGACATGACATAACCGTTGAAAATATCGCCTTTACCCATACCGCCGCTCACGGAATCTCCTCCATAACGTCGAAACGGGTCGTCGTTCGCGACTGCTTTTTCGATTGGATTGGGGGCGGCGATCTCTCGGGCGAGGGGCCTAACGGGCGCCGCGTTCGGTTTGGCAACGGCGTCGAATTTTGGGACGGGTCCGAAGACTGCTCCGTCGAGCGGTGCGCTTTTGCGCGCGTTTACGACGTCGCCGTAACGACGCAGGGGCCGTCCCCGGTCGTCTCCAATAATCTTGTCGTTCGCGACTGTCTCATGTTCCGCTGCGAACAGGCGCTCGAGATCTGGTTCTCCGATCCCGAAACGGTCGTCGAAGGGCTTGTTTTCGAACGGAATCTCTGCGTCGACTGCGGACGCGAATGGAGCCATATCCAGCGCCCCAATAAGATAGCGACGCCCATTTTGGGCTACGGTCTCGAGGCCAAAAAGGTCGACGTTACGATTCGCGAGAACGTCTTCTACGACACGGCCCAGTTCTTCGTTAAATGCTGGCATAACCGTATTCTCGAATATCATATCGACGACAACGTCTACTGGATCGATCCGAAAAAGACGCACGAGTCGGGCGACAAGTACTTCTGTTACGACGCCAGCAACGGCAAGGAGCCCATGACGTTCGACGAGTTCCGGAAGGCGACCGGGCACGACGCCGGTTCAAGGTGGATTAAGCCCGAATTTAAGGATTATGCGAAGGACGACTTTACGCTGCTCAATCGCGCCGAGCTCAAAGCGGGCCCGGTAGACGTCCCGAAAGTTCCGAACAACTGATACCAGCCTCTTTTTCGTTCTCAGGGCGCGTCCGATCCTGCCGTTTGTTAGGGTCGCGCGCCCGTTCTGGTTTGAATCTGCCATTAATCTGCGTTTCTTTTTCGAACGTTTTCCCGGCAAACGACTCTAATACAAAAAATGGGGCTTTTTTCACGGGGAAAAAGCCGGCTCTGATTTAAACGCCGGGCACGGACGTCGGGCGCGTATTTTTAGATAAACGGGCCGAACGGACGGCGCCGGCCTTATAAAGAGAACACATGTCATGAAGAAACTTGCCGCTGCGACAGCGCTCCTCGCGTTAGTCTGCTGCGTCGCGGCGTTTGCGGGCGCAAACGGTCCCGGCAAGCTGCGCGACAAGACGCTCGTCGCCTGGGTCGCTCCCTCGACGCTGGAACAGGGCGGCGGGAGCGCGCTGACCCTCGATATGGCGAATCCCGACGCGTTCGACGCGATCGTCTTTGCCGAACTGACTCCCAATACATGGATGGCGGGAAGTTCGGGGTATCGCCGCACAAAGCAGGATCAAAACGGTTGGCTTAAAGAGAGCGAGGCGAACGGGGAATTCGTCCGCGTCTGTATTGTCTATCGCGGAACGACCGTCGAAATATACCGCGGCGACGAGCTTTCCGCGCGTTATGAAATCGACGCCCCGCAAACCTTTGACGAGAGCGCGACCGTACTCATTGGCCCGCGCCATGTTCAGGATCAGCGCGACGTCTTTATCGGCAAGATTAAAGACGCGCGCGTCTATTCCGAAGCGCTTACCGCGGAGCAAATCGCCGCGCTTGAGCCGGGCCAGCCGCTCGACGGCGTGGAACCGTGGCTTTGGCTCGACTTCGGCTCGACTGGCCTGTTCGACCGCGCCGGCCGATTCAACTGCGCGACTTTCGAAGGGGACGTCGCGATTAAAGACGGCGCGCTGGTTCTCGGCGAAAATAAAGGGAAGGTCGTACTTACGCGCTCGAACGAAGAAGGGAACCGCGCCCCGATTCCGAAAGAATGGTCTAAAAGCGGCGCCGTTCCGTCCGAAGCCGTCGCGTCGGCGCGTCTCCTGCGTGAAAAATTCGTCGAAGATCCCTACCGTCCGCGCTGGCACTTTACCGTGCCCGACGGCGACGGCATGCCCGGCGATCCGAACGGATGTTTCTACGAGAACGGCCGTTATCATCTCATGTACCTCTATTCCCGGCCCGGCGCCGGGTTCTGCTGGGGACACATGACGAGCGTCGATCTCGTCCACTGGCGCAACGAGCCCGACTCCATTTCGCCCGACTCGCGCGATACCGGCGGATGCTTCAGCGGCGGCGCCTTTTTGGACGACGACGGAACCGCCTATCTGACCTACTGGAAACTTGGCGATCTTGGAATCGGAGCCGCGAAGAGCGCCGCGCCCTACGTCGATTGGGAGAAATTCGGCGATCCGATTATTCCGTCGACCGAATTTGGAATTACCGAACTCGGCAAGGCGGACGGCGAGATTCTGTGCGGATCCGCCGACCCTTCGAATATCTGGAAGAAAGACGGCAAATATTACGTTCTCACCGGAAATCTCTGCCTGCTCAATAAATACGGCCGCGGAGAAGACGCGCCGGAATCTCTGAAGGGCGACCGCGTCTATCTCTTTGAATCGTCTGATTTAAAGAAATGGGAGTATAAAGGCCTTTTCTACGACCGCGACAATAAGTGGACGGACGTAAGCGAAGACAATATGTGCCCGAGCTTTATGCCGCTTCCGAGCTCGCCCGACGGCGGCGATCCTTCCGACAAACATCTCCTTCTTTTTATCAGTCATAACAAGGGATGTCAGTATTACGTCGGCGATTACGACAAATCGAACGACCGATTCGTTCCGAATAATCACGGCCGCATGACGTGGGTCGACAATACGTATTTCGCGCCCGAAGCGTTGATCGACGGAAAAGGGCGCCAGATCATGTGGGCGTGGCTCCTCGACAATCGCGAGAACGAAGTTCAGAACGGCTGGAACGGCGTCTACGGGCTTCCGAGGACGCTCTGGCTCGGGGAAGACGGAACGCTGCGCATGCGGCCCGTCCCGGAACTTGAAACGCTCCGGCTCAATGAGAAAACGTTTGCGCAGATTCAAGTAAGCGCGGGCGGCTCGGTCGAACTGACCGGCTTTCCCGGCGACTCGTGCGAGCTGTCGGTCGCCGTTAAGCCGGAGGAATGGACGAAAGCTAAACGCGTCGGGCTTGCCGTTCGCGAGAATAAGTCGAACGGCGAAAAGACGCTCCTCTATTACGACGCCGACGCCAAGGAGCTCGTCTTCGATTCCCGCGAATCAGGAAAAGAGGGCCGGCCCGCGCTCGAACGCGCGCCGCTCGAACTCAACCCCGACGAACCCCTTGAACTGCGCGTCTTTATCGATAAGACGGTCGTCGAGATTTACGCCAACGACAAACAGGCGATCTGCCGGCGCGTCTATCCGACCGATCCGAACGCCTCGCTCGACGTTTCGCTCTGGAACGGCGGAACTTCCGACGTGAACGTCGAGAGCGTTAAAGCGTGGGAAATGGCCGAAGCGAACTCCTATTGAGGAAAGGCCCGATAAGAGTATGTGGCGGATTGAACGCGCAAACGACGCGACGGCGCGCGCCTGCGGTTCGCCCGGCGACTCCCTGGCGCAGCTTGCCGCTCTGCTTGGGCTTGACGTAACGGAACGCGCGCGATGGATAACCGACGCCCAATTGGACGTCGGCGCGCTCGATTCGAACGAACCGCTCCAAGAAGAAACGGAGTTCAGCGTTCCGAACGTCGTCTTCCTGGCGTGGTTCGGCGAATGGGGCGGGGCCGGCAAAGCGTATATGCGCTGGCGCCGCAATCAGGAACGGCTGCGTCGGCAGGGCTTTGACGTCGTTCTTTTCGACAACGACAAGTACGCCCGCGATAAGCCGGAGCTGGCAAAAGAGGATTTCTACGAACGGCTTGAACGGTTCTGGCGCGATAAGACGCTGTACGCGCTCTATATGGTGGGGCACGGCTCAAAGAAAAGCGTCGGGAGTCTCAATACCGGGCATTGGTGGAACCGCACGCGGGGGCCGCAGTGGGTCGTCAATTATCTTCGGGAAGAAGCAAGCGGCGGAGACGGGCCGCGTAATTTCGCGATCGGCGACGCGGCGGCGTATAAATTGGGCGCGCTCGTAATTCAGGCGTGCGATTCGCAAAACGCGTCGGCGCGCACGCTTGTCGGGGCCGCGGGCCTTTTCTGGGGCGCCGCGGGCGTCTATATTCCGCGCCCGATAGACCTTGCCAAGATCATTTTGAAAAGAAAAGCATAGTTTTTTCGTTTCGTCGCAATAAAAAAACGCGCCGGCGCTCCCGACCGTGGGGAACGCCGGCGCGTCGCCGTTTCGGCTAGCGCAGTCTGAAGACGCGCGCGTCCTGCGCGCCGATTTTGCCGCGCAGTTTGTCTCCGTCGACGGAAACGTCTTTTCCTTCGATCAGCTCGAAAACGCCGCCGCGCGATTCTTTTATATATTTAAGAATTGCGGGACTTAACGTCACTTCAAACTCTTTTTCTTCTTCAGAATCGTTAAAGAGCGTCAGATAGACGTCGTCCGTCGGGCGCAGCGCGTTCGAGGCCGCGGCCGTGCCTGGCAAAGCGCCGAACCGCTCGACGTAGATTTTGGCGTCGGATCCGACCGCGCCCGTCTCCGGCTCCCAACCGGATTCCGCGACGGCGGTTACGATCGGCATATAGCGCTTGAACAGATCGCGGTCCCGTTCGTAAAGTTCGGCGTTCTCAAAATAATGCTTCGTCGACGCGTCCGCGCTGAACATACTCGGGAACATGCCGTAGGCGAGCGAACGCTTCATGTACTTCTCGCAAGCTTCATGCGAAAACTGAGTAAAGTCGGTATTCTGCAGGAAGCAGTACGGCTTGCCGCAGCACATAACGCGGCGGTACATGAGCTCTTCGTCCGGCATGGGCCGCCATTCGCCGCCCCAGCGCCAGTTCGTTTCCGTACCGAGGACGTCGAGCTGCGGGACGAGCCAGAAGTGCAGACTGGGCGTCGAGTTCGCCATGGCGAGTTTCCCGCGCGCATGCACGTCTTCGGCAATCTTTTTGACGTACTCAAACGCGATAAGTCCGCGCAGTATACCGGGCCGTTTCTTCTCCAGATCGTAGACCAGCGGCGTCGTCATCCCGGCGAAATGCTCGCGTTTATAGTCGATCATGGCGGTAACGTAACCTTCGCTCGAATCGACGTATTCGCCGTCGCAGCCCGGCTGCGTCTGCGCGTTCGCAAACTCCTCGCGCGTCTTCGGGAGCGCTTTCGGATCAAGGGGCGCGCCGTAGAGCCCGTCGGCGATCTTGCCGTTCCACTTGACGTCGAAGCCGGCGATCGGTTCGAGCTCCGGCAGGTCCGGATTCCGCAGTTTTCCTTCTTTTACGAGCGCGACGAGGCCGGGCGCGTCGTTCATACTCCACACGACGCCGTCGCACCAAGGCGTGTCGAGCATTTGGCCCGTCGGACGCCCGGACGCGTCGTGGAAGCCGGTCGTGAGGAGCGCGTGCGCTTCCGCGACGGCGTATTTCGGGTTCCCATTCGCGTCTTTGGCGTTTTCAAGCGCGATTTCCGTCGCCGCGTTGAGCGCCGCTTCCCGCGACTTAGGGCTCGTTTCCGATTTCGCGACCTGCTGCCACCAGGTCATCGGCTCCGTATACCGGAACGACGTTACGCCGCGCGCGTCGTCTTCGCCGAGCTCTGTAATCCCCTCTTTAAATTGGAACCCGAAATCTTTATCGTTTGGTACTTTCGAGATATCGGCGAACGCCATCCAATTCCCCTGCTTGACCGCGCGCACGGCAAAATTATCCGGGAACGCCTGCCGGTAGGCGTCGAACGCCGCGCGGAACGGATTCGAGCCAAACGGAATATTGGCCGACGCTTGCGGCGCGTCGCCCTGAATCGGCGCGACGTTCAGGCCGTCGGCCGCGATTTGCCAGTAGAGCGGGAGAACGCGGAATTCCGCGCCGGGCTTCTCTTTCGTAAGCGCAAAATCGAAAACGATATAGAGCTCTTTTGTCGCGCCGTTGCACGCGATCCGGTAGAACGCGGGGAAGTTCGGATCGATCGCGAGCCCAAACGCCGCGGCGTATCGGCCGTCGGGCGTCTTTGCGGCGACCGCGCCGATCGGATACATTGAACCTCGCCCGGCCCCGACTTCCGTAAATCCGCGCGTTTTCGAGAGTTCGCCGCCCGCGACGTCGCGCTCTCCGCGCGGCCCGTCGTACCAGATCCACGACGCGTCTGCCGGCGCGCTCGGGAATGGGAGCGAATAGACGAGCTGCAGCGCGCGGTCCGCGTCGGACGCCGACTTGACGCGAAGAACCGTCTCCGAGAGGGACGGCGATCCGGCAAGGGGGGCGGTCTCCTGCGCGAGTTCAAGGGTTAAGTCGGAAATCGCGGTTCCCTGCGCGGACGCGTTCTTAATCGCGTAATAATCGCCGTTTGCGCCCGCGTCCCGCAGATAGACCGCCGGCGTGTTCGGACGCGGTTCCAGCAGTTCGACGAGATTCCCGTCGAATCGCGTCGCGTCGACGTCCGTCGAATATTCGTAGAGTTCGAGATTTTTAAAGGACGCTTTGCCCGAATGGCCGCGGAACATGCCGTAGAAAGAGACCCATTTAATCGGCTTATCGGGAAAAATAACGACTTTCCCTTCCGTCCAGTCGGAATCCCCGACGGGAAACGCGTACGTCTGGCCCCATAGATTCGTACCGTCGGCGTAGGAGATATCGAGATAGAGCGAGTAGTTGTAATCCCGGTTCCCGCCGACGCCCTCCGCGCGGCTCCAGCCGGTCGCGACGAGCGGCGCCGCCTTCTTCTGATCGAGCCTATACGCGTACCGAACTCCGCGCGCCCCTTCGCCTTCGGCGCCCGCGTCGCACACGTACGTTTCGCCGGCCTCTTCGTAACCTTTCTCGAATCCGTTGATTCCCTCCGGACGGAGAAGCGTTAAATTGGCGTGTTCTTCCATCGTAAACGCTTTTCGAGCGACGGATATTTCCGGCGATTCCGCGTGCGATCGCGCGGAAAACTCGGGCGCGAACAGCGCCGCGAGCGTAATAAAGACTATGAGTGAGAAGCGCATCGTCGTCCTTCTTTCAAATTCGTTTGGAACAGGTCATAAAATTCGGCGGCGCGTCCTTTCCGGATGAGCGGACAAACGGCCGAATTCAAAGCGTTAACTATTATGGTATCTGCCGCCGTCGTGAAAATCAAGTATCACGCGCTCGGTAAAACGGCATGTGAGCCGCCTAGCGGAACGAAGCCGGGCGATAAGAGGGAACGGCCGCTCCAACGACGCTTGATTTTTAGCGGCGCTTCGATTCAAGACGCGGAGGACGGGGCCTCTTCCGACGTGTCCGCCGGTCCCGCGTAAATTACAAAGCGCCGTATTCTTTCCGTTCCGAACTGAGGAGCGTTAAAAGATTCTTTCTCAGAATAAAATATTTACAAATCCCATAATTTTCTATTTTACAATTCAGCCGTAACTCTGTATACTAGAGACGTCGATATGCGCGCGGCTGAAACAGAGACGCGCTGAAAAGCATCCGGTCTCAGCCTTATGCCGTACGGAGAGCGGACGCTTTCCCTTTCCGCGCCCGTGTTCTTGCGCTTGGCTATAAGTTTCCGCGACGCGTCCGCACGGTATGTCCGAAGCGGCGGTTCCGTTCGTCGGGGCGCGGAATTAGGAAGTCGTTTAATGGGTTAAATAAGCGGTTATAAGAATATGTCCACAATTAAAATTCACGTTTTTCATACTGGTAAAGTCTGCGTGTCGCCGTACCTTCCGTTTGGCGGGGAAGATTGCAGTCTGCTCAAAGCTTCGGGGCTCTTTGAGAAAAAGGAAAATCGGCTGTGACTGCCCGTTTCCGCCTATTTAATTGAGCATCCGAAATGAAGATTTTTAGTCGACTCCGGCTGGAGCAGGGCGATGAGTCCCAAAGGCGAGTTCGACCGAAAAGCGCAGATTAAATCTCTGGGCTCTTATCTTCTGTATTTAGTGAATCAGGGAATCTTGCCCATGGGCGAGGGCGTCGACGAGCATTTAAGCAGATTGGGCCTGACTCCCTCCGATTTGGACGCCGTTCTAATTACGCACCTCGACTGCGACCACGCCAACGGTCTCGAACTGGTTAAAGACGCAAAGCGGTTTCTTGTCGCTGCCGACGAAGTAAGATTTGCTAAAAAACATAGGGCGCGGTATTACAAAGGCTGGTGGAAAGATATTCCGCTGACGGAATTCGAATGGAACGACAGACTGGGGCCGGTCGGCAAGTCCTACGATCTGCTGGGCGACGGATCCGTCGAGCTCGTTAATATTCCCGGTCATTCGGACGGTCTGTTTGCCGTTAAGATCAAAAACGAAGCGGGAAAGTTTGTTCTGCTCTTATCAGACGGAGGATACGCCCGCAAGAGCTGGCAGGAGATGATTCTCTCCGGAATCGCCGCCGACAGAAAAAAGCAAAAGGAATCGCTCGCTTGGATTAGAGCCGAGAGCCTCGATCCTAACTGCGTCGAGTCCCTCGCCGCTCACGATTCCGATATTGTGCCTCACGTAATCGAACTGTAACTTGCCGAGGAAAAATCAACCGTTCGTTTCGAATCGACAACGGTAATCGCCGTTTTTCATAACGGCCTGACGCCGCGTCTGTTGGGAAAAATTCTGGGTAGACGCGGCGCTTGATTTTGGCGCCCCCTCGCGGTATCCTTTACGGAGCGGGCGTCTCCTGTTTGCGGGAACTTTCAAAGATATATCCCCAAACGACTTGCAACGTTTGAGAAGCGCGGGCCGAGCCTCCCCGGCTTGAATCCGCCCGACGCTGGCACGGGATATCGGATTTGTTCGGGCAACCGTTAGGAATGAAAATGAAAGTCTTTGCGAGGACAATACTTGTTTTAGCGGCGGTTTTTGCGCTTTTGGGCGAATCCGGCTTCGTCGCCCGTTCGCAGGACGCTTCGGTAACGGGCTGCGCCTCGGCGTCAAACGCGGCCGATCGGTCTTTTCCTGTCGAGGCGGGCGCGCGTATGGAAATTGAAATCAAAGGCGTTAAGACGGCGTTTCGCTGGGCCCCTCCCGGAAGCTTTACAAGGCGGTGGAACGGTCGAACGGCGATCTTCTGGGAAATGCCGACGGACGGCGAGCAAGATTTTGAGATAACGCTGACGCGCGGATTTTGGCTAGCGGAAACGGAGACGACGCAGGAGCTTTGGCAGACGGTAATGTGGAGTTATAATCCCAGCAAGGGAGTCCGAACTGAAAGGGCGCCCGTAAACAACGTTTCCTGGGATGAAACGCAAGAGTTTATCGCGAGATTAAACTGCGACGGCTATGCCCCGGGCGGATTTGAATTCCGGCTTCCGACGGAGGCGCAGTGGGAGTACGCGTGCATGGCGGGCTCAACCGGCGAGCGATGCGGCGAACTTGACGCGATCGCGTGGTACGGCGCCAACTCGGAAGGCCGCGCGCATGAAGTCGGGCTGAAACAGGCGAACGCCTGGGGACTTTACGATATGCTTGGCAACGTTTGGGAATGGTGCGCCGACAGGTATGGAAAGTATCCTATGGGGAATATAACGGATTACGCCGGGCCTCAGGAGGGCTCGTACCGCGTGAGCCGAGGCGGAGGCTGGGACGACTCCGCCGAGCGCTGCGGCCGCTCTTGCCGCGACTACTGGAGCGGCAGGAGCTTCTGGAACGGCGGGGACGGTCGCCTTGGCTTCCGCCTTGCCTTGGTTCCCAAAGAGCGATAGTCCTTGGACGTCAGGCATACTATGACTTCTTTATTGGTTCAGGCATGGAGACGAACGGCGAAACCGTATCGAGATTTTTGAATGAGCGGGAGATAGGAATGCATATGAAAGTTTTTATGAAGAACGTGTCCGCCTTTGCCGCGGCATTTGTATTTGTTTTAGCGTTTGGCGTTTGCGCGCGTTCGCAGGAAGTTTCGGAGCCAGACGTCGGCGCCTCGGCGCAGAGCGCGGACGGCTGGTCTTCTCCCGATAAGGCCGGCGCGCGCATGGAGATTGAAATTGAAGGCGTGAAAACGGCGTTTCGCTGGTG
>CADACS010000035.1 GCA_902786505.1 uncultured Planctomycetota bacterium
GGCTATTATCTTTCATCTCCGGCGAGCTGTCGGTCGTGCGTCAGGAGCTCTAACGGTCCTGCGACAGACTGGGAGGAATTTGGTTTCCGCTTCATTATGGCGCGAACGGCCGACAAAGACTGAGACTGTACAGTGATTTTTATAAGGAGTTATATCTATGGGTAACGACGAATATCTCCAACAAATCGAAGAGGAAATCTATCAAAAGGCGGTCGACGCTATTGCCAGCTGGAACGAACCCGACATTTACGTCGTCTCGTTCTACTTTTGGGAAGACGAACAGAACCCGTGCAAGCCGCGGCTTTCCATCGGGTTTAATACCGAAAGCCATTACCGGGAAGTGTCGGAAGGCATGGAGAGGGAAGACTATCTCTTCGACTACCGTTGGAACTTCGCGTGGTGGCTCCAAAACGACGACGCCGTTCAGTACGGGTGCGATCCGCAATCTGCCGAACTCGTTCGTAAGTGGGTTGGTTCCTGCGGCGTCTTTTATTTTGATAAATATGGCGAATGTCCTGATATAAAAGATAACGAAGATGAATTAAATAAATACCAAGCTATGGAAGACGCGTTTATCGATATGCTCGTGCGAGTCGTCCAAAGGATACACAAAGAAGGGATTCTAACTTCGCACTTTGGCAAAGAGCTTCCGATTATTATTCACGAACTCGAATATTACGACGAGCCCTTGAAAATCAATCTGGCGGCGAACGGTCCTGAACTGATTGAAAGAGGCTTTATCTACCTGTGCAAAGGGAAATAAGAGAATCTTTATCGCGATAAGCTTTGACTGTCGGTTCGCGCTAACGCGCGGCGCGGCAAAAACCGCTCCCGTCGGCCTCTTGCCTGAGCGCAAGAGTCCGGCGCGGAGCGGACAGAAACCGCGGCGGGAACTCAGCGTCCCCTTCTCAAATCGTAAAACGCCTTATCTTGATTCAGCGCGCGAATCTGCGCCATTTCCTCTTCGGAAAGTTCAAAGTCAAAGATATCGATATTCTCTTTGATATAGTCGGGATTAGACGCGCCCGGTATTACGACGAAGCCGCTCTGAAGATGCCAGCGGAGAACGACCTGCGCGACGGATTTATTGTGCGCTTTGGCAATTTTGACAACCGTTTCGTTCTCGAGAACGAGTTTGACGTTGTCGCGTCCGCCGAACGGGTACCAGCTCATAACGAACGCGCCGTATTTCTTGAGGTATTCGCGCATTTCGTTTTGCTGATTAAAGATATGCGTTTCGAGCTGAACTACGGCGGGCTTTGTCTTGAACTGTTTGAGAAGGTCTTCGATCGTCTCCTGACTGAAGTTCGACAGTCCGATCGTTCGCGTCTTTCCTTCGGCGAGCGCCTGTTCAAGAACTTTATACCCTTGAACGTTGTCGCCAAAAGGCCAATGGAGGAGAAGGAGATCGACGTACTCGACGTCGAGCCGTTTGAGCGACTCGTCGACCGATTCTATATTAAAATGGTCGGGCCAGAGTTTCGTCGTAATAAAGACGTCCTCGCGCTTAACGATTCCTTCCGCGATCGCGCGTTTGAGCCCCTGTCCGACGCCGACTTCGTTCCCGTAGATTCCCGCCGTATCAAGCAGACGGTAGCCGTTTTTGAGCGCGACGTAGACCGACTCGGCGGTCTCCTCGTTCGACTGCAGCGCCGTGCCGAGCCCGACGGTCGGCATAACGGCGCCGTTATTGAGCGTTACGGTTCTTTCTTCGAGGTTGGGCGCGTTCGAGTTTGCGGAGCCGTCGTCGGCGGGAGCGGAAAGGGCCGTCAGCGCGAGAAACGCCGCGGCGGCAAGCGGGAAAAGGATACGCTTCATTTTTTATTCTCCTGATAGGGCGGTTGACTGAGGCGTCCGCGGCGTCCGTTTCCCAACAGGGCCGCCTCGGTCCCAAAGTAAAAGCGCGTCGGAGCCGAACGGGGGCTGTTTGTTCGGCCCGGTCTCCTATAAGTATACCAATAAAAATCCTGAAGCGGGCGCCGTCTGAATTACCGTAAGAGCAAATCGTAAGTTTCGGAAAGAAAACGCCGATCGGCCGGCTCCGTCCGCTCACGCGGCGGGACCGCGCGCGGCGACTTCGACGGCGCAGTGCGGCGACTCTTCCAGACGGAGCGTAACCGTATACGCGTCAATATCGTAAGCGAGTACGCCGAGCGCGTCCAATTCGCGCGTAAATTCGTCGAGCAGCTGGTACGCGATCTCTTCGGTCGAGACGTTCGACGCGTCGAGCCAGCGAATCGCGTTTGTCGGAAAGACGTACTCCAGCTTCGGCGCGACTTCGTACAGAACGCGCGTCTTATCCCCGTTCGTCGCGTAACTTACGCCGCGCGCGGTTCGCGCGAGCGCCAAGTCGTGATTCCATGAGCCGGTTATTTTGCGCAGCGCGCGCGACGCGGCGAGGAAATCGACGACGCAGCCCGACTCGTCGAGCGGCCCTTCGATACGGACGCTTACTTTAAAATCGTGTCCGTGAATCGGTTCCGCGGCCCAGACCGTCGCGCCCTTATCGTTCTCAATAGGGAACGTGAGAAAGTGCGATGCGTTGAACGTAAACGAAGGATCGTCGAGAACGACGGTAAAACGGACGTCGGAACGGGCTAACATCGCTATCCTCCTATAAAAAGACTGCGGCGCGCTCTGTGCAAGAGCGCCGCAGTCTGGCGGCAGTTTCGCGTCCGGCGCGGATTCGCCGGGCGCCGTACTTTAATCAGTTGGCGAGCTGACGCTGAATTGTATCGTAATAATCCTTCGTCAGATAGAGCACTTCGTCGAGATAGTAATCCCGAACGACGCCCCCTTCGCCGTTAACGACGTCCTGCAGCTTATCCGTCTCCTCTTTATTCGCGTTAAGCTTGTCGAGCTCGGCGAAATACTTGTCGCGGTTCAACGGAGTCTCCTTGCGAAGAACGCTGTCTTTATAGAGCTGAATCTTCTCGATCTCTTCCTGGAATTCTTTCGAGGCGGCGACGCGCTCTTTCGACTTTTCGGCGACCGCCTTGACGATTTCAGGAGTCGCGTAGCCGAACCGCGGATAGCTCGCGGGCGGGACCGCTTCAAAGGTCAGCGGATAATCGAGATCGGATTCGGCGATATCTTCGAGCACGCTCGTGAACTGCGGGAGCTGCACGTCGGACCGCACGCCCTGAAGCTGCGGCGATTCGCCGGCCGGGAGATAATAGCCCTGAATCGTTACTTTCATGGCGCCGAGATTCGAGGTCTCGCGGAGAAGACTGCCGAAGATCGCGCTGGCAAGCTCCATCATGCTCTGAACGGACCCTTTTCCGTGCGTCGTTTCGTCGCCGACGACGATCCCGCGGCCGTAATCTTTAATCGCGCCGGAGAAAATCTCGCTCGCGCTCGCGCTCAAACGCGACGTCATAATGACGAGCGGCTTCTTCCAGACAATCGACGGGTCCGGATCGGTCAGCGCGCGCGGACGGTCGCCGAATTCCGACGGTTTCGTCTGAACGACCGCGCCCGTCTCAATAAAGAGCCCGGTGAGTTCGACCGCTTCCGGAAGGGAGCCGCCCCCGTTGTAACGGATATCGACGACGCACGCGTCGACGTTCTGGCGGTTGAAGTCTTCAAGAATCGCGCGAACGTCGGAGCTGGCGCTTCGGCCGCTCGAAAGGAGCTTCGCCTTCATATCAAGATAGAAGCTCGGCAGATCGATAACGCCGATCTTCAGGCTGGAAACGGCGTCGGCCGGGCGCTGTTCTTCCGCTTTTTCGTCTTTCGGATCGACGACGGTCATCGACCCGTCCGCGCGCTGATAGACCTCGTAAATCGCGGCCTGTGCGGCGGAATCTTCCAGATCGACCTTTTCGCGAACGATCGAAATCTGCTTGCGCTTGCCGTCTTGCGACACGACGTCGAGCCGGACGGTCGTCCCGCCCTTGCCGCGAATCTTATCGACGACGTCGGTGAGCTTCATATCGACGACGTCTTCCATGGGTCCGCTTTCGCCCTGACCGACGCCGACAATCTTATCTTCGACTTTCAGCTCGCCCTGCTTCTCCGCCGGGCTCCCCTTCACAATGCGCTTAACGATCGTATAGCCGTCGTCCCACTGCAACGTCGCGCCGATTCCCTCGAGATTCAATCCCATCATGATCGTAAAGTTCTCATAGGATTTCGGGGACATATAGGTCGTGTGCGGATCGTACGCGTTGGCGATCGCGGTGAGATAGATTTCGAGGACGTCGTCGTTGCTCGTCTGGCGCAGGCGCTTCTGAAGTGTGGAATAGCGGCGCATGAGCTTGGAGACGGGGTCGTCGGCGCGGCCGTCGAGGGTCTGCTCTTTAACGACTTCCTCGCCCTTCTCGGCGGCCTCTTTCTCTTTGTCGCGCTCTTCCGCCTCAAAGGTAAGGAGCTCGAACTTTACGCGCTTGCGCATACGGTCGGCCGCTTCCGCGTCGGTCGCCGGGTACTTGAGGAGCTTCTTATCGCGTTGGAACGTTTCGTCTTTGGTAAAGTCGAACTCGTTCTTTTCGAGGAGCGCGCGCGCGGTCGCGCAGCGTTCGTCGACGCGCTGCAGGAATCGGTTGTAAATCACATAGGCGGGCGTGAGATCGCCTTTTTTCGCGGACTGGGCCATCGTTCTGGCAAACGCGGCGTCGAATTCGTCGACGTCGCTCTGCATGAAGTAGATTTTGCTCGGATCGATCGCCTTGAGATAGAGCTCAAAACCGCGCGTGGAAATGGATTCGTCGAACTTTTTGCGGGAGACGTGTCTCATTTCCAGCATTCTGCAGAAGTTGATCGAAATGTTCTTATCGCGGACCGTCTGTTTTAAAGCCTGGGGAGCTTCGGTCTGCTGGCCCGTCTGCGCCGCGTTGCAAGCCACGTTCAAAAAGAGCAGAAGGGAAAAGGCAAAGAGCGAACTTGACAGGAAGCGCTCCCGTCTGTCGGTAAAAGTTTTCATTCGACGTCCTTTAAAAGGAATTAAGTGTCTGGTAATATCGGCCGCGGCGCGCGAAATCGGCGGAAGGGGCCGCGACAGTAAGGTTGCCGGAACGCGCGCCGTGTGGCGCTCTTTTTTCAAAAAACGAGCGTTTTCAGGCGCGCAGAGCCTCTGCGAAAGAGCGTACGGCGACCTGATATGGAGAATAACGTTTTTTTCTCCGGCGCGCAAGGCGACCCCGGTAAAAAAGAGCCGCGCCGCGCTTGAGAAAGGAACGCGCCCGGCGAACGGAAAAGGGGCGCGTTCCGAAATCGCGAACCGGCGCGCGTCAGGAAGGATTGGACTCGGCGTCCGGCGCGTCGTCAAAGGCCTTGGAGACGAGCTCCGGATCGAGCTTCTTCGTAACGAGGCTTACCAGCGGCACGACAAAGAACGGCGCGATCATAGCGATCGAGGCGACGACCGGCGAGAGCCGTTTCGCCGACGCGGGGCTGTCCAGGAAGAAGAGCCCCCAGTAGAACCCGTTCGAGACGATAAGCCCGGTCGCCATGCCGGCGATCGCGCCCGCTTTCGTTACGCCGCGCCAGAACAGACCGTAGACGTAAGGCGCGAGGAACCCGCCCGCGACGACCGCCCACGTGAGCGACGTAAGCGCGACGATCCACGACGGATTGAACAGGGCGACGAGATACGCGCCCACGACGAAGAACGCGCAGCTCACGCGCAGTACGACGAGCGCCGTCTTCTCCGACGCGCGCGGCGCCATATAGCCGCGGAACACGTCGATACTGAACGCGGACGCGGACGTGAGCGCGAGCGAGCAGAGCGTCGACATGGACGCAGACAGAACGAGCAGCAGCACGATCGCCAGGAACCAGGACGGAAGCGTGTGAATGAGAACGCTCGGCACGAGCTGATTGACGTCGATCTTGCCGTCCGCGTTGAGCGTCGCGACGAGACTGTCCATCGGCATGAGGTGGGCGAACGCGCCGATCGAATAGGCGGCGACGCCGACTACGAGCGCGAACGCGAAGCACACGATCGAGCCCTTGAAGATCTGCCCTTCGTCTTTAATGGCGTAGTACTTCTGAACCATTTGGGGCATGCCCCAGGTCGCCATGGAGCTCATAAAGACGACGGACCAGAAGAGCCAGCCGGGCACAGGCTTGCCGCCAAGGCCGCCCTCGGCGACCGGCTGCTCCGCGATCGCAAGCCGCCCGTTGAACATATCGGTCGCGTGACTGAGCGCCGCGCCCATGCCGCCGTACTGACGCGCGAAGAAGAACGCGACGAACAGGACCATGGCGACCGCGCCGACGAACATAATCATGCCTTGCAGGAAGTCGATGCGCGCCGCCGCTTTATAGCCGCCGAAGACGAGATAGACGCCCGTGACCGCCGTAATCGCCGTGAGCGCGACCTTCATGTCAATATGAAAGACCGCCTGGAAGAGATAGGTCAGGCCGCTGAATACGCCCGCCGAGTACGGAAGGAGGAAGATGAAGATGGCGAACGCGCCCACGAACTTCATGCCGTGCGAGCCGTAACGCGCGAGAAAGAATTCCGGCATGGTCGACGCGTTGAGGCGGCGCGTCATTTTGCGCGTCGCTTTTCCGAGGACGACCCACGCAAGCCAGCTCCCGAGAACGGCGTTCCCGACCCCGACCCAAAGCGACTTAAAGGAGCATTGCCACCCGTACGTGCCCGCGAACCCGATAAATACGACGGCGCTGAAATACGCCGCGCCGTAAGAGATCGCGAGAACCCAGGGGCCGAGCGTGTGACCCGCAAGGAAGAAGTCGTCCACGCTTTTCGTCTTTTTCATTCCCCAAGCGGCGATTGCGAGAATCGCCAGAAAGAACAGACCGGTTACAACGAGCGGAAGGATCGGAGCAGATTGCGAAACTTCCGAAGCCGTTTCGGCGGCAAAAATAGAATACATTGAGGAGTCTTTCGCGCGTCATACGCGCCGTTTAAGGGCAGGAACACGAAAAGAGACCGAACGCGGTTCGGTCTCAAACGGAGGAAATCACTTTAAAATACGCACGATCTGACGGGCTCCGGACACGCCTTCGACCGTCTCGATTTGAATCTTCTTTTCCGCAAGGAGCTGCAGCGCCTCGGGATACGCTTTGAACTCGGCGTCGTAGAGAACGCGGTCGCTGAGCGTGTCGGTCGTATCGTCTTCGAGGACGGGCACGACCTTCTGCAGAATGATCGGGCCGTGATCGTATTCGTTGTCGACGAAGTGGACGGTGCATCCGGAGACCTTAACGCCCTGTCGGAGCGCGGCTTCGTGAACGCTGCGTCCGTAAAACCCTTTGCCGCAGAACGACGGAATGAGCGACGGATGGATATTGAGCACGCGGTTCTCGAAATCATGCGGAATCCGGAGTTTCGAGAGATAGCCCGCCATAACGACGTAGCGCGCCATACTGCGGCGGCATTTCGCAAAGACCGCCTCGCTGAACGTCTCGATATCGGAATACTGCGAGCTTTCGACGACGTCGGTCGGAATGTTCTTCTTTTCGGCAAACTGGAGCCCGTAGCAGTTTTTGCTCCCGATAACCAAATTGATTTTGACGTCGAGCTCGTTCGCGTCGATCTTGTCGAGGATATTCCGCAACGTGCGGCCGCGACCTGAGATAAGAACTGCGATAGGCATTTTATCCGCCATGGGGAATCTCCTTATTGGATATAGTCTTGTGATACGCGGGGGGCCGCCAAGCGCCGCGCGGCGTTCGGCGGCTGGGTTAATCCGCGCTATTTGACCGCGACGTAGACCGCGACGTCGGCGCCGTCGATCTTAATCGCGGCGGGCTCGGCGCCTTCGATCGGCTCAAACGCGAGCTCGACGGCGAGCGTCTCGCCTTTGACGTAGTCGCCGTACTGAACCGCCGCGGCGCGGATATCGTCGGACTCGGTAACGAGCCCGACGGCGATCCGGTCGACGTAGTCGCACTTGAGCTCCTTGCGTCGATCCTGAATGCAGCGCACGAGTTCGCGCGCGCGCCCTTCCGCGAGCAGTTCGGGCGTGAGCTCGGTCGCGAGCACGACGACGCAGTTCGCGCCCTGCGCGGCCGCGAACCCGTCTTTCGCGAGGAGCCGGATCTGGACTTCGTCGGACGTGAGCTCTACCGTTTCGCCGCCGTCGACCGTAAGCGTAAGTTTGCCGGACGACGCGAGTTCCGCGTTAGCCGCCGCGCCGTCGACGCTTCCGAGCGCCTTCTTAACGGCCGGGAGCTTTTTGCCGAGTTTCGGACCGAGCTTCTTAAAGTCGGGCGCGACCGCGTACGAGACGTACATGTCGGCGCGTTCGGCAAAATGAACCGCCTTAACGTTCAGCTCTTCTTCGATGAGCGCGGAATAGCCGGCGATTTCGGATACGAGCGCGGGATCGGAGAGAACGACTTCGAGCGACGAAAGGGGCTGGCGCACCTTGATTTTCGCGCCCATGCGCGCGTTGCGGCCGAGCGAGACGATCTCGCGAATCTGGGCCATGCGGCGCGAGAGCGCGGGATCGACCGCCGATTCGTCGGCGACCGGATAGTCGCACCAGTGGACGCTCGCGAGCGCGGCGTCGCCGAACCGTTCGGTCAGCTGCAGCCAGATCCGCTCCGACAGGAACGGCACGAACGGCGCGATGAGTTTCGAGAGGGTTATGAGCGCTTCAAAGAGCGTCCAGTAGGCGTCGGCCTTCGAGGCGGTCTGCTCGCCGGACCAGAACCGGTCGCGGCTGCGGCGAACGTACCAGTTCGAGAGCGAATCGACGAATTCCGTGATCTTGCCGCACGCCGCGAAATGGTCGTACGCGGCGAGCCGCTCGTCGACGAATTTCACCGCCGCGTTGAGCTCGCCGAGAATCCAGCGGTCGAGTTCCGAGCGTTCGGCGATCGGCCGGTACGTCTTGCCGGTCGCGAGCGCCTTGGGCGTCAGCATGCCGCCGTCCGCCTTAACCGCGTCGATATCAAGCTCTTGCTCCGGCGCGAAACCGTCGATATTCTGATAGACGCTGAAGAAGGAAACGACGTTCCAGAGCCGGATCATGAATTCCGGCATACTGTCTTTGACCGCGTTTTCGCTGTAGACGATCGAGTTCCACGGCGCCTGATTCGCGAAGAAGTACCAGCGGAGCGCGTCCGCGCCGTAACGGTCGAAAATCTCTTTCGGGAGCCGGTAGTTCTTGAGCGATTTCGACATCTTGCCGACGCGCTTGGAGAATTTTCCTTTTCCAAACGCTTCGAGCGCCTCTTTTTCGCTCAGGCGGATATCCGTCTTGTCGGCGTTGTTCTCGTACCATTCGGCGAGCATGAGCCCCAGAACGATGCAGCTCTTGAACGGCATGGGGTACTTCATGTCCGGCTCGCCGCCGAACAGGAGCGTCGAAATGGCGACCTGGGAATAGAACCAGCCGCGCGTCTGATCGATCGCTTCGCTAATGAAGTCGGCGGGGAAGTTCTGCTTGAACGTCTCGACCGATCCTTCTTTGTACGGATAGCCGAACTGCGCGAACGGCATCGAGCCGGAGTCGAACCAGCAGTCGATGACTTCGGTAACGCGGCGCATCTTTTTGCCCGGCGCTTTCGGGGAATCGTACGTTACCGCGTCGATATACGGCTTGTGCACTTTGAGATGTTCCCAAAGCTCGTCGTCCTTTTCGGACCATTCGGCGCCCTTCTCCGCCTTGGCGGCGTCGCGCGCGTTCGTCCAGACTTCCGTTCCGGCGACGCCCGGCTTGGCGAGCAGCTCGTCGTACGATCCGATCGCTTCCTGATATCCGGTCTCTTCGCAGACCCAGACGGGCAGCGGGGTTCCCCAGAACCGTTCGCGCGAGAGCGCCCAGTCGACGTTCCCGGCCAGGAAGTTCCCGAACCGGCCGTCTTTAATGTGTTCCGGCCGCCAGTTGATCTCCGCGTTGTTCGCGAGCATCTCGTCGACGAATTTCGTCGTCTTAACGAACCAGCTCTTGCGCGGATACTGAATGAGCGGATCGTTCGGCGCGCGCCAGCAGAACGGATATTCGTGCAGATACTGCTCAAGGAAGAGGAGCAGTCCGCGCTCTTTCAAATTGCGCGCGACGTCTTTGTCGCATTCCTTAACCCAGCGTCCCTCGAAGTCGGGCGCGTCTGCCGTGAATTTCCCGTTCGGGGCGACCGCGCAGATGAGCTCGGGCCCCTGACCGTCGACGAACCGCTCGCGCTGTTCCGTGAGCAAGTCGAAGTCGACCTCGCCGAACGCGGGCGCTTCGTGCACGAGCCCGGTCCCGGAATCGGTCGTTACAAAGAGCGCCGGGCATACGCGCCACGCGACGTACTCTTCGCCGCCCTCTTTGAGCGCGCCCTTCTTTTCGCCGAGCGTCTTATAGTAGTAGTCGAACGGCGGGATATAGCGTTTCCCGATAAGATCGGTTCCCTTGCAGGTAAAGAGGACTTCGGGCGTGCATTTCACTTTGCCCGCGACCTGATCGACGAGCGCCGTCGCGATTACGATCGCGCGGTCGTCTTTCGTTCCGTCCTTCGCGACGAGCCGCACGACGGAGTAGTCGAGGTCCGGATGGACGGCCGCGAACTGGTTGCTCGGGAGCGTCCACGGAGTCGTCGTCCAGACGAGGAGATCGACGCCGTTCCATTTCGGATCGTAACTCGGTTCGTCTTCGCGATTGAGGAGCGGGAACCGGACAAAGACGCTCGGATCGCCGACTTCGCGATAGCCCTGCCCGACTTCGCCCGCCGAGAGCGCCGTGCCCCCTTGCGCCCACCACCAGACGATCTTATAGCCCTGATAGAGCAGACCGCGGTCGAAGAAGTTTTTGAGCGCGTACCAGACGCTTTCGACGTACGACTTATGGTACGTTACGTACGCGTTTTTGAGATCGACCCAGAATCCGATGCGCTCGGTGAGCTCTTCCCATTGCGACATATACCGGAAGACGTTGTCGATGCAGCGATGAACGAACGGCTCGATTCCGAACTTAACGATCTCTTCTTTCGAGTTCTCCGCAATGAGCCCCGCCGCGACGAGCTCTTTTCCAACTTCGACTTCGACCGGCAGGCCGTGCGTGTCCCAACCGGCTTTCCGTTCGCACACGTAGCCCTTCATGGTCGCGTAGCGCGGATAGAGGTCTTTGATCGCGCGCGTGAGGCAGTGGCCCGGATGCGGCACCCCGTTCGCCGTCGGAGGGCCTTCGTAGAACACAAAAGTACCCTTATTGTCGGCCCGGCGGCGGCGAAGCGATTCCTGATAGACGTTCCGATCGCGCCAACGGCGGATAATCAGCTCTTCGTTCTGAGGAAAATTAGCGCCCTGACTGGAATCCGCGCCGCTCAACGGCGCCTCGTTGGAAAAAGATTGTTCGTCCGACATATTAATCCACTCTCAAATGTTCGCGCACGCGCGCCGAACTACGCGTCGGCGCTTTTAAGAAACGCGCTTCGTGCAATTTTACCTGTTTTCCCGATATATGACAAGGGGCGGGCTTCTCTTTTGACGCGCGCCGCGGCCGACTTTTCAGGCGTTCAGACGCGCTCGGAAGCGACGGCGCGGAACCGGACCGAAATTCCGATATTTTTATGCGCGCGCTTGACGGCGCCGCGCGTTTCAGGGTAAACTTGATACGCAGAAACCGCGGTCGTTTTCGCGCCGTTTCCGGAACGGCCGCGCCCGCGAAACCGGCCTCGCGGCGGCAAACGCGAAAGGGAGCCCGCTCATGAAAGTATGCGTCGTCGGAACAGGGAACGTCGGGAGCGCGTACGCGGCCTGGCTCGCCCGGGCGGGCTGCGGCGTAACGCTCCTCAAGACGACGCCGGCGCCCTCGCCTCATTTCGACGCGGTCCGCGCGCGCGGCGGCGTCCTTCTGCGCGATCTCGACGGCTCGGAGACCTTCGCGCCCCTGCCCCTCGTTACGCGCGAGCCGGGCGACGCGCTCGGAACGGCCCTCGACGCGGTCGTCGTCGCGACGCAGACGCACGCGCACGAGGCGGTCGCCGCGCTCTGCGCTCAGAATCTCCGGAGCGCGAAACTCGTCCTCGTGACGCCCGGCTATCTCGGAAGCGTCTATTTCCGGCGCGCGCTCCGCGGAATCGCCGACGCCGTCGCGGAAGGCGAGTCGCCCGCGTTCGACGCCAGAATTGAAGAGCCGGGCGCGGTCCGAATTCATTTCCGGAACGTGCGCAACGCGCTCGCGTTCCTCCCGCGCAGCCGCCGCGACGCGGGGCTCGAAGTCGCGGAACGGCTCGTCGGCACGTACCGCTATTCGCGCGAAAGCGTTCTCGAATCGGCGCTCAACAATCCGAATCTGATTCTGCATACGGTCGGCTGCGTCGCGTCGGCGGCGCGCATCGAGCGCGCGCAAGGCGCGTTCCGCATGTACGAAGAAGGATTTACGCCCGGCGTATGGCGCGCCGTCGAACGGCTCGACGCGGAAAGAATGCGCGTTCTCAGCGCGTTCGGCTGCGCCCCGATTCCCTATCTTTCGGCGTGTCAGTTCCGCAACGGCGCCGACTTATCGGGCGATTCGCTCGAAACGTTCCGGCGCTACGGCCGCGAAAACGGGCCGTCAGGCCCAAGCTCGCTCGACTCCCGCTATCTGACCGAAGACGTCCCCGTCGGGCTCGGGCTGCTCCGCTCGCTCGGCCGCGCGTCCGGCGTCGCGACTCCGCTTGCGGACGCGCTCTTCGAGCTTGCCGGCGCGCTGCTCGGGCGCGACTTCCAACCGCAGGCGCGCACGCTTGAACGGCTCGGATTCGAGTCCGCCGACGCCCTGCGCGCGTTTTTGCGCGAAAACTGACCGCGCTATTCCGCCAACGATTCCCCTAACAGACAAAGGACCCGCCATGACGCGCGACGAAGCGCAACAGAAAATTAAAGAACTCAGCGAAGAAATTCGACGCTGCGACCGACTCTATTTCGTCGAGAACGCGCCGGACGTCGCCGACCACGAGTACGACTATCTCGTTAAGGAGCTCAAGCGCTTGGAGAAGGAGTTCCCCGAACTTGTGCTTCCCACGAGCCCGACCCAGCGCGTCGGAGAGAAGCTCGAAGGAAAAGCGGAAGTCGTGCGCCACGACGTCCCCATGCTCTCGATTGAGAACGTCTATAACGAAGGGGAGCTGCGCGAGTTCGTCGCCGCCGCGCAGAAGAAGACCGACAAGCCCCTCGCGTGGGTCTGCGAGCTCAAGATCGACGGAATCGCCGCGTCCCTCCATTACGAAAACCGCGAGCTCGTACGCGCGCTCACGCGCGGCGACGGGACCTTTGGCGAAGATATTACCGCGAACGTGCGCACGATTCGCGACGTGCCGCTCTCGCTGCCCGAAGGCGCGCCCGACCGGCTCGAAGTGCGCGGCGAAATCTATATGACGAACGACAATCTTGCGCGCATTAACAATATGGAGTACGAAAGAGCGCGCGCCGCCGGCAGGGAGTTCAAGCCGTACGCGAATCCGCGCAATCTTGCGTCGGGAACGATTAAGCAGCGCGACCCCGCCGTCTGCGCCGAACGCCGGCTCCAGTTCTTCGCGCACTCGACCGGCACGGACCCCGGCGCCGTCGCGCCGACTCACTTTGAGTTCATGCGGAAGCTGCGCGAATACGGGTTCTCGACCGCGCCGCTCATTAACCGGCTCCCGAATTTCGAAGAGGCGCTCGCGTACGTCCATGAAATGCAGGAGCGGCTCCACGAGCTCGACTTTGAAGTCGACGGGATCGTCATGAAGGTCGACGACTTCAAGACGCGCGAGGAGATCGGCGCGACGTCAAAATTCCCGCGGTGGATTATCGCATGCAAATTCGAGAAATATGAAGCGCAGACGAAAGTTAACGATATCGTCGTACAGATCGGCAAGTCGGGCGTCGCCACGCCGGTCGCCGAACTGGAACCGGTCGAAATCGCGGGCACGACCGTCGCGCGCGCCACTCTGCACAACGCCGAAGAGATCGCGCGCAAAGACGTGCGCGTCGGCGACGCGGTCGTCGTCGAGAAGGCCGGCAAGATCATACCGCACGTCGTGCGCGTCGAAACGTATCTCCGGTCCGAGTCCGATCCGCCGAAGCCGTTCGAGTTTCCCGCCGTATGCCCGAGCTGCGGCTCGCCCCTCAGAAAAGACGCGGATACCGTCTTCATTCGCTGCGTCAATCCCGAATGCCCCGCCCAGTTCCGCGAACGGCTCGCCTACTTCGCGTCGAAAGAGGCGATGGATATCGACGGGGTCGGTCCGTCGCTCGTAGAACGCCTGACCACGCCCCTGCCCGGCAGTCTGCTCGGAGACGGCTCCCGGCTCGTGCGTTCGTTCGCCGATCTCTACAGCCTTACCGTAGAAGACCTTGCGCGGCTCGAGGGAATCCAGAAGAAATCCGCCGGCAATATTGTCGACGCGATTCAGGGGAGCAAGACGCGCGGCCCCGCGCGGCTCCTCAACGCGCTCTCGATCGCGGGCGTCGGCGCGCAGACGGCCAAAGAAATCATTAAGAAGTTCCGCTCGTTCGACGCGTTAGAAGAAGCGAAATCGCCCGCCGAATTCCTCGCCGTCGACGGCGTCGGCGAGATACTCGCGCAGAATCTGTTCGACTTCTTCCAGTCGGAAGAAGGGCGCCGCGTCGTACGGGAGCTTCGCGACGCCGGGCTCGACATGGCGCTCGCGCCCCTCTCGGAAGAAGAGGCGAACGCCGTTAAGCCGCTCGACGGCAAGACGATCTGCGTTACCGGAACGCTCGTCAACTACGACCGGGTCGGAATCAAAGAGACGATCGAACGGTTCGGCGGAAAAGCGTCGTCGTCCGTCTCGAAAAAGACGACGTATTTGCTCGTCGGCTCGGAGCCGGGCGATACGAAAGTCAATAAAGCCAAGGAACTTGGCACGCCCGTTATTACCGAAGAGGAATTCAACGCCATGATCGGCGCGCCGGCGCCCGACGTCCAACAGGAGACGCAGGGAACCCTCTTCTGACCGCCGCGTCCGCGTTCGGTCGCTATTTAAACGCCGTATCCGTTTCAGTTTAGAGGAATCTGTCATGTCGCAAACACGCCGCGCGTTTATGAAATCGGCCGCCCTGCTCGGCGGCGCCCCGCTACTTTCCCCCGCCCTGTCGATCGCGCTCGACGCGGGCGCGCAAGAGCGCAAAGCGGCGAATCCCTTTTGCGCCGCTAAGCCCGTCTGGGCAAAGGACCGCGAAAAGGAAATGAACGTAACGCTGCGGTTTGCCGCGGAAGTTTCGCTCCCCGACGGCGCCGCGTTCGACGGCGCGGTTTTCCGCGCGACCGGCTCGTCCATTATGCGCGTCTATATCAACGGCGAATACGCGTGCTACGGCCCCGCGCGCGGTCCGAGAGGCTGGTTCCGCGTCGACGAATGGCAGGTCGGCAAATATCTCCGCGCCGGCGCCAACGAAATCGTAATCGAGGTCGCGGGCTACAACAGCGTGAGCTACTATCTCCTCGACCAGCCGGCGTTTCTGCAGGCGGAGCTCGTCGACGGCGACGGCGCCGTTCTCGCCGCGACCGGAACCCAGCCAAACGGGGGCGCGCCCGTCCTCTTCTCCGCGATCGACCGTACCGGCGTACGCGTGCAGAAAGTCGAACGGCAGGGCTATCACCGAACCTTCATCGAGGCGTACGACTATCGCAAGTTAAGCGAATGCAAGCCGGTAGAATTAGCGCGTCAGCCGGACGTCGAGACGCTCGAGCGGCGCGTCGCCTATCCGGAGCTCAATATAATCCCCGTCGCCGCATGGGGCAAACGCGGCAAGACGGCCCCGAAAAAGGACTTCAAGCCCAAGCACGGCTCCCCGATTACCGGAATCAACGAGAAGTTCACCGGCTATAAAGAATCGGAGCTCGAACTCATTCTGAGCGACAAACTCAACGCGCTCGAAACGACGTTCGACGAAAACGCCGCGCCCCTCGAATTCGGCGCGGTCTATACCGCGGGCGACGCCCAAATTATCGACTTCGGCGCCGACTACGCCGGGTTCTGGGGCTTTGAAGTCGAAACGAACGAAGAGACCGAGCTGGCAATCGGATACGACGAAGTACTCAACGCAAAAGGGGACGTCAACTTCTTCCGATTCAATACGTGCAACGCGGCGAAATGGACGCTCCCGAAATCGGACGAGCCTGTCGCGTGCGAAACGTTCGATCCGCAGGCGGCGCGCTACGTTAAGCTGTACTGCCTCAAGGGGTCGTTCAAGCTCAATAAGTTCTATATGCGCGAATACGCCGCCCCGCATACCCGGGAAGCGTCCTTCGACTGCTCCGATAAGCGCGTCGTAAAGGTCTATAACGCCGCCGTACTGACCTATCGCTGCAACGCCGTCGACGTCTTCTCCGACTGCCCGACCCGCGAACGCGCCGGATGGATGTGCGACAGTTTCTTTACCGCGCGCGCCGCGTTCGATCTCTCCGGCCGAACCGACGTAGAAGCCGCGACTTACGAAAACTACCGGCTCCCCAAAAGCTTTCCGAACATCCCCGACGGCGCGCTCCCTATGTGCTATCCGGCGGACACGTGGCACGGCCAGTTCATACCGAACTGGATGATGTGGTTCGTCGTCGAGCTGCGGGAATACCTCGCGCGCTCGGGCGACCGCAAGACGGTCGAGCTTCTCCGCACGCGGATAGAAAAGCTCGTCGACTTCTTTGCGCAGTATGAGAACGCGGACGGGCTGCTCGAAAAGCTCCCGAACCGCGTCTTCGTCGAATGGTCCGACGCCAATAAATTCCTGCAGGACGTCAACTACCCCACGAATATGCTCTACGCGGGCGCGCTCGAAGCGGCGGCGGAGCTCTACGGGCGCGACGACTGGCGCGAAAAAGCGAACGCCATGCGCGACGTGATACGCAAACAGGCGTACGACGGCGAATTCTTCGTCGATCACGCGGTCCGAAAAGAGGACGGCTCGCTCGAAGTTCTCAAAGATAAGTCGGAAGTATGCCAGTATTTCGCGTTCTTCTTCAACACGGCGTCGCCGGAAACCTTCCCGGAGCTCTGGTCGATTCTGCTCGATAAGTTCGGCCCGAACCGCGCCAAAGAAAAGGGCTATCCGGAAGTGTGCAAGGCGAACTCCTTTGTCGGCAACGTACTGCGCATGGAGCTGCTCTCGCGCGCCGACCGCGTCGATCAGATTCTCGAAGAGTCGGTCGCGTACAACGAATACATGGCGGACCGAACCGGAACGCTCTGGGAAAACGTCGGCGCGAACGCGAGCTGCAATCACGGCTTCGCGTCGCACGTCGCGCACGTCTTCTATCGCGACGTGCTCGGGCTAAGAAGCGTCGACCGCGTCAATAAGAAGATCGCCGTGCGGATCCCGAAAGCGAGCTCGATCGACTGGGCCGCCGGCGCCCAGCCCGTCCCCGGAGGCGTCGTTAAACTGCGATGGGAAAAGAAGAACGGAGAAACGAGCTATACGTTCGACGCGCCGGAAGGATATGACGTCGAAGTTCTGTCCGAAGAGTAACCGACGATTTGCCCTCATCTTGCCATAACGTCCGCGCCGCCAGAGCGACCGTTTTTATCGGCAAACTACAGCCAATTCCTCTATACTATTGACAAAGCGGCCGTTTTATGCTACAGTAAACTCGGCGGCTTTTCGGGTTATGGGGCGCGAAAAGGCTCTTTTAACGGAACGCCGCCGACAGATATAACCGTCGCTAGACGGCGCTAGACGCGGGGCCGCAAATTCCGTACGTTTCGTGGGCGAGGGAAGCGCGTTGGAATTCGCGGGGTCCGGCATATTGAAAATTTTAACAGACGTCGCGCGCAGGTCAAAAAGCCCGCGACGCATGGGATTCACATTAAAGGAGAAAGCGTCTTGAAACGCAACAGTTCTGAAAACCGTTTTTTTGACTATTTCCGTTCCTCCAAACAGTCGAATCAGGCGCAAGCCAGATCGCTACGCATGGAATCGCTCGAAGAACGTCAGCTCCTGAGCGTAACCGACGTTGCGTTTCTCGCCGCCGCGGAAGCCGACCAGCCGGCCGAATATACGGCGGCCGCGCCCGTCTCCGACGACGCGATCGACGTCAGCTCCGTTCTCGCGACGACGGCGGGATACAACGCCGACGATCTTGCCGCGCTTGTCGACTTAGGAATTGCCGCGACCGGATACGAAGCCACGTTCTCTTGGAACGACGCCGGACGCCTTGTCGGAATCGACTTCACTAAGTGGAGCCCCTTGAGCCCCACGAATTCAGTCGCCGGCAGGTCGTTTGACGTTACCGCGTTCCCCGAACTTACCAACGTCGTCTCGACTAATTGCAGTATTGCCGGGTTAAAGGTCGCCGGATTGACTAAGCTTGAAACGCTTCAGCTTAACGGAAACGCAATTCAGTCTTTGGACCTCACCGGCTGCTCCGCCCTCAAGACGGTCTACTGCAGCGGCAACAACCTCGGCAGTCTCAATTTGGGCGATACCGCTCTTACGCTTCTGCAGTGCGACAACAACAACCTTACCGCGCTCGACCTTTCCGCCGGCGCGGCCCTGACCGAACTGTCGTGCGCCGGCAACGCGTTTACGGAAATCGACGCGACCCCTTGCGTAAACCTCGGCAGTATCAATTTCTATAACAGCGCTCTCGAAGCGGTCTACCTCGCTCCGAACGCGCCCGTCCTTGTGGGACTTCAAGCGAATCCGGGCTCGAGCGAACTTTCGGTCGTCGACCGGGCTGGCGAGGCGGTCGCAGCTACGACGGAAACCAACGGCTACAGTTTCTCCTACGACTCCGCGAACGGGCCGTATTTGGCGACGTTAACTTTCGACGGCGGCGCGACGCAGAATATCAGTATCGGTCCGCTCTTTGTACTTGACAAGTCGGAAAACAGCGAACCGGTCTACGCCGTCGTCAGCGAAAACGTCGCGTTGGCCGATATTATCGCCTATAACTTAACGGATCCTGAGTTCAGCGCGACCGTCGAAGGCTATACCGCCGAGCAAAGCGCCGAACTCGTCAAAGTTGAGGACGGCCAGCTCGTTTATATCGCCGGACTTGCCGCCAGCGATACTCCTTATAATATTACGGTCACGGTCGTCGACGGCGCCAAATCGGGCTCCGCCAATTTCGCGCTGACGGTCCAAGAGTATCAGCTTGCGACCCCCGCCGATTTCCAAGCCGACAGCTTTACCGACTCCTCCGTTACCCTTTCCTGGACCGACGTCGAATACGCCGACGGCTATACGGTTGCTTACGGCGAAGGGGAAGACGCCGTTTCGAACACGTATTCCGAAGGCCCCGTTACGATCAACAATCTCGAACCGTATACGACCTATACGTTTACCCTCGCGGCTGTCCGCGAAGGTCTGAAGACCTCGGATCCCGCGACCGTTACCGTTACGACCGACAAGGCGGAATTCCCCGATTTCACAATTGCCGCTTCTCCGATTACCGCCGATTCGATTACCTTTACGTGGGACGCGCTTGAAAACGCCTCCGGTTTCGATTACGTCTTCGGCGAACTGACCGGATCTCTTGCCGCCGACGAGACTTCCATAACGTTCGAAAATCTCGACGCGAATACCGAATACACGTTCGATCTTACCGTTCACGGCGACAAATACTACGACAAAGTCGTAAGCTGCGTCGCGTTCACCGATAAAGCGACCCTCGACGCCCCGACCGATCTTGCCGCCGTCGCCGGCGTCGATTCCGTTACCCTCACGTGGACCGCCGTCGAAGGCGCGGCCGCGTACGTTATCGACGGATACGGCGAAACGACCGAAACGGCGTTTACCGTCTCCGGCCTCGACCCGAATACGGAATACACGTTCAACGTTAAGGCGACCGCCGACGACAAATACGATTCCGACTTCGCGTCCGCCGTCGTGACGACCGACAAAGCGACGCTCGCCGCGCCGACCGATCTTGCCGCCGTCGCCGGCGTCGATTCCGTCACTCTGACGTGGACCGCCGTCGAAGGCGCGACCGCCTACGTTATCGACGGATACGGCGAAACTTCCGACACGACCTTTACGGTCTTCGACCTTGATCCGAATACGGAATACACGTTCAACGTCAAGGCGACCGCCGACGACAAATACGACTCCGAATTCGCGGCCGTTACCGTTACGACCGATATGGCGACGCTTGCGACTCCGACTAATCTCGCCGCCGACGCGACCGAATCGACCGTCACGCTCACGTGGGACGCCGTCGAAGGCGCGACCGCGTACTTTGTCGAGGGCTACGGCGAAACGACCACGCTCGCGACTCCGACCGGATTCGCCGTCTCCGCCGCGACCGAATCGACGATCTCGCTCACGTGGACCGACGTCGCGAACGCGACCGGCTATACGGTCGAACTCGTCGACGGAGACGTCGCCGTTGCGACCCAGTCGGTAAACGACGTTGCCGCGACGTTCGAAGGGCTCGACGCGAATACCGAATATACGTTCCGCGTTCAGGCGACGACGCTCGGTATGAACCCGTCCGATTACGCGTACGTTACCGGCCACACCGATATGGCGACGCTCGAAGCGCCGACCAATCTCGCCGCCGACGCGACCGAATCGACCGTCACGCTCACGTGGGACGCCGTCGAAGGCGCGACCGCGTACTTTGTCGAGGGCTACGGCGAAACGACCTTACGCTTCCGACTTCGCGACCGTTACCGTCACGACGGAAAAAGCGACGCTCGCCGCGCCGACCGATCTCGCCGCCGACGCCGACGTCAATTCCGTCACCCTGACGTGGACCGCCGTCGAAGGCGCGACCGCCTACGTTATCGACGGCTACGGCGAAACTTCCGACACGGCCTTTACGGTCTACGACCTCGCGCCGGAAACGGAATACACGTTCAACGTCAAGGCGACCGCCGACGGCATGAACGACTCCGAATTCGCCAGCGTTACGGTTACCACGGACTCCGAGCCCGTAATCGTATACGCGATCGAGCTGTCCGCGTCCGAGAAGACGGTCGCCGACTCCGCGGCGAACGTCAAGCTTGCCGACGTCGTTCTGACCGGCTATACCGACGCGGCGGAATTCGCCGTTACGGTTAACGGCGACGCCAGCGAAGCGGTCGCCGTCGTCGACGGCAAACTCGTTTACGCCGGCGGTCTGGAAGCCTCCGAAACGGCGTACGCGATTAACGTAACCGTCTCCGAAGGGGAGCAGACCTCGTCCGCCGATTTCGCGCTGACCGTTATGGAAGTCGCCGGTCCGGCGATTACCCTCTCGACCGACAGCCCGCTCGTCGGCGGCCGCGTTACCACGACGCTCGATCCGGCCGGAAACGCGACCTATCAGTGGTACGTCGGCGAATCGGAAGATTCC
>CADACS010000036.1 GCA_902786505.1 uncultured Planctomycetota bacterium
TTCATTTTATTCTCTCTTTACGGTTGGCGTAGGGCTGCGAATCGTTTGCGGCGCCGATACCCGACGCCACAAACTGCTATTATATCGGAATCGCGCTCTCAGACAAGACGGTAGGAATCATTTTGCGTAATACGCGTCGATATAGTTCCAGGCCTCTTCCGCCGTCTTCGCGAACGAGAAGAGTTCGAGATCCCCCTTGCTGATGAGGCCGAGATCGACGAGGTTCTGGAAGTTGATCGTGTCGCGCCAGAATTGTTCGCCGAAGAGCACCACGGGCAGATGCTGCATGCGCCCGGTCTGCCGGAGCGTGAGCGCTTCAAAGAGCTCGTCGAAGGTTCCGAATCCGCCGGGAAACGCCACGAGCGCCTTGGCGCGCAGCAGGAAGTGCATTTTGCGCATGGCGAAATAATGGAAATTAAAGCACAGGTCGGGACTTACGAACGGATTCGGCTCCTGCTCGAACGGGAGCGAGATATTGAGCCCGATCGAAGACTCGCCCGCGTCGTAGGAGCCCCGGTTGGCCGCTTCCATAATGCCGGGGCCTCCGCCGGTGCAGACGACGAATTCGCGGTCGCGGTTGACGCGGATTTCACCTCGCGGGCCGCGCTCCTCGTTGAATCGGTCGTTCCGTTTGGCGGAGAGTTCGCCGAATTCGCGCGCAAGCTGATAGTATTGGCTCAGTTCGACTTTCAGTTTCGCATTCCGTACGTCCTCCTCTTTGGTCGGGGAGTCGGGATTGGCGGCCAATTCGCGCTCCGCGTCGTCGAGCCGCGCTTTTGCGACGTCGGGGGGGAGAATGCGCGCGCTTCCGAATACGATAATCGTCGAGCGGACGTTTTGGCGCCGGAGCGTGCGTTCCGTCTTGAGGAATTCCGAGAGGAGCCGTACTTCGCGGCCGTCGTATCCTTCGAGGAAGTCGACGTCGCGCGAGGAGACGCGGTAGCTCTGCGAATTCTTAAGGCGCGCTTTATTTCTTTCGATATCGGCAAGGTCGGACTTTTTAGCCGTCATAACGTCTGTCCTTTCTATACGGACCTGATTTTATGGAAAAGTCTTGGCGGACAAGTTGCCCCGTTCGCTCGGTCATAGTATAATGGAAGCGCGCCTGAAAAGCAAGCGCGCCGACCGTCCCCCGTGGGGTTCCCGTTTTTTTCACTTTTTTTGAGCGCCGAGCGTGCGCGAAGCTAACGTTAAGGACCGAGTTCATGACCGTCGCCGAACTGATCGACGCGCGTAAGCCCGACTGGGACGCGCTCGACGCCATGACGCGCGCCGCCAGATGGACGCGCCGCGAAGAGCCGCAAGAGATAGCGCGGTTCGCGGCGCTCTATCGCGCCGTCTGCAGCGACCTGGCGCTCGCGGAGACGTATCAGCTGCCGCCCGATACGGTTCGCCGCCTCAACGATCTTGTCGGGAGGGCGCACAACCGTCTTTACCGCCGCCGGCGCGCGAATATAGGCGAACTGTGGCGCGTCTTTTGGGAATCGCCCCGCTGGCTCCTTTCCGACGTCATGTTCTGGGTCGCGCTCTTTCTCTTCTGGGCGCCCTTTCTGACGTGCGACTACGTTTCGCGGTTCGATCCGGCGTTTGCGGAGCGTATTGTCGGCAAGAGTATGCTGACGAACGTTGAATTGATGTACGCGTTAGAGATGGACGAGACGCCGATCGACCGTCTCGATATGGTCGCGTACTATATTTTCAACAACGGCGGGATAGCGCTTCGCTGTTTTGCGGTAAGCGTGCTTGGCTGTTTCCCCGGGCTTTTTATTCTCATGGGGAACGCGGTCTTTCTCGGGTGCGTCTTTGGCTATATGCAGAGCGGGACCGTCGATCCAGACGCGGCGAGTCATTTTCTGGAGTTCACGACGGCTCACGGGCCGTTTGAACTCACGGGTATCGTGCTATCGGCGGCCGCGGGCATGCGAATCGGATTCGGCGCGATCTGCACGCGCGGCTATTCGCGGCTCGACTCGATTCGCCGGTCGGCGGTTCAGGCGTCGCCCGCTATGGTCGCGGCGTTTGTGCTGCTCTGTCTCGCGGCGACGATCGAGGCCTTTGTCTCGCCGTCCGGTCTTTCGTTTTTCAAAGACTTTGGGATCGAGGCGCTTACCGTTAAGCGCGCGATTAAAATAGGCTCGATCGTTTTACTTGTTCTTTATTTCGCCGTCCTTGGCGGGGGCGGATTCGTTGTGAAACATTTGCGCCGCTTTCGGACCGTTAAATCATGAGCGCTACGGACAAACGCCTGGACTGGACCCGACCGCGCGTCGCGGTACGCAAGCGTACGCTTAACGAGACGCTCGACCTGACGCTGCGCGTTTTAGGCCGGGAGTTCAAGCCGCTGGCGTATTACTACGCGCTCGTCGCCGCGCCGGTCTTTCTCCTTGATCTTGCGATTCTTGCGCCGTTTCTCCTCATGGGGGACGGGCGGCGCCCGGACGATTTTGACGCTCAGTCGGCGTTTTTCTTCTGGTCGTGGGTTCTCATTTCTCTGGAAGGCCGGTTTGCCGGCTCCCTTGCGACGCAGTATCTTGGCGCGTGGTTCTTTTCGCGGCCCGGCGAGAAGATCGAGCGTCGCTCCGTCGTGCGCAGCTGGCGGGAACGCTGGTTCCAGCTGCTCTACTATCTCGTTCTGACGCGCCTCTTTTCGCACGGGTATTACGCGGAAACGATCCTCCTTGAACGCACGCCGTTCTTTAAGACGAAAGACCGCGACTCGACGCGCCGGCGCGTCCGCCGCATCGCGCAGGATTCGCCCGTTAGTCCGATTGCGTCGTCCATACTGGCGGAATCGTTCCTGCTTTGCGGGGCGGCGTCCGGAATCGGGCTCATCATCTACGCGACGAAGGCGCTTATTCCGGAATCGGAGCCGGCGTTTTTTGTGATCGACTTCGCGCTTTGGCCGCTGTTCGTCTTCGCGTGCCGAATCTTTGGCGTCGTTTTTAATTTCTTCCAGTACATAAACTGCCGTATTACCGGAGAAGGGTGGGATCTCGTTCTCTCGTTCGAGACGGAGCTTGCGAAGCTGACCTCAGCCGACGGCGACGCGCAGCCGGCGAACGGCTCGAACGTTAAATTCCAGCGTTCGCGTACGTTAGGTCCGATCGAACTGAATTCCGATTGGCTTTCGGAATCGGCGCAGACGCCCGGCGGCGGGGAGGAAACGCCATGACGGAACGCCGTTCGGTTCTCTCCCGCCTTTTGACGCGCGCCGCGTGTCTGCTCGCCGCCGCGGTTCTTACCGCGCCGCTCTGCGCGCCGCGCCCGAATTGCGCGTACGCCGACGAATCCGATGGGTTGGCAAAGCCCGCCTGGGAGGCGCAGGACGTCAACGAATCGTACGAAAAAGGACTGCGGGAAATAAAGCAGCCGTGGCTGTCGCAAGACGGTATGAGCGTGGAATACGTTCCGTTGCGCCCTATTGATCCGGAAGAAGAGAAAGCGAGAGAACCCGAAACGCCCGCTGCGCTCCCCTTGCTTAGTCTCGAATCGATCTTTGAGAACTTCTACTGGGTATGCGTCGTTCTGTTTGCGATTCTGGCGCTCGCGGTTCTGGCGTACGCCTCGCGGCTCGTCTATATCCGCGCACGCGACGCAAGGGATCTGGAAGAGGAGCCGGAGACGCGCGCGCGCCGGCTTGAGACGCTTGCGCCGGAAGCGCGGGACCGCTACGACGATCTTCTGGCCGCGGCGACCGACGCGTACGCGCGCGGCGACAATCGCGCCGCGATTATCTTCTATTTCAGCTGGCTGCTCGTTGAAATGGACAAACGCGGATTCGTGCTCCTCGATAAAGGGAAGACGAATCTTGAATATTGGAGCGAGTTGGAGGGAACGGGCGCGCTGCGCGATATTTACCGCGCCGTCATGCGACGGTTTGAGTCGGTCTATTTTGGCGGCATGACGATTTCCCATGAGGCGTTCGACCGCGTCTGGACGCTCCGCGATTCCTTTACCGGAATTATGGCGGAGCGAGACGCGCAGATTCAGCTTGAGCGCGAGCGCGCGCAGGCGCCGCAGAGTTCCGCCGCGCGTTTGCTCCTGATCGGGGCGCTCCTTTCGTCGTCGGTTCTTGCGGGCTGTTCCTCGAAGGACTATTGGCGCATCGAGTATTCTTCAGACGCGACGCATATCTCAAACAGGGGTATGAACGGCGTTTCCGCGTTCCGACGGTACTGCGGCGATCACGAAAAATGGAATATCTCCACTTCTATGGGGCCGTTGACCGGAATTGACGTCGAAGACGGTTACAACGCGGTCTTTTGGTTTAAAGGGGATTACGGTTCGATTGCGAACGTCGACTCCACGCGCGTGAACGCTTTCGGCTGGGGCGTTTCCGTCAGCGACGGTCTGTCTGTTCCGTCCGCGCCGCCCTTTTTCTCTATGCCGAACTGCCTGTTCGACTTAGACGACTCCGAAGAAGAGAACTGGCCCGACGGTTTTGTCTTTGACTTCGACGACGAGGACGGTTCCGAAGAATTTGACGGCGTTTTTGAATCGGACGACGACGGTTCTTCCGAGAAGAAGACCGACGCGGAATACGAAAAGGAATACGAGCAGGCGTGGCGCAACTGCGTGCGCCGTTACGCGGAGGCGTCCGAAGACGACTGGGATAAATTCGCCGTCGACCTTGGCGATCGTCAATATTCGACCCCGTACTCCGAAATTCGGAGATGGCTCGAAGCGAAGCCGAACCGGACGTTTGTCCTCGTTTCCGCGACGCGCTGGGACGCGCTGCCCCATTATCTTTTGGAGACGCGCGACGCGCTGAAACGGGGCGGTTCCAAAAATGAGAAAGCGGTTGAGGAATGTGAAAAGCGCATAACCCGCTATTGCAGTATTGTGAACGGCGTCGGCGCGACGTTTTCTTCGCATTTTAAGACGCGTCATGACGCGGCCGTAAAGGCGCTGCAGGATCCCGACGCGTTTTTACGCGTGAAAAAAGCGTCTCAAAAGTATGCAAAAGAGAACGATAAAAGGGATTTCGGATTCGCGCCGCCGCTCTATGTTCATGGCTGGCAAAGTCTGAAAGAAGAGGACGTTTTTACGGCGCAGGACTTCGACTTGTACGGGTACGACTCGTGCGAAGACTGGGCCGGCGTCTGCGATTTGAACGAAAAGAATCCGCCCGCGCGGGAACCGCCGTTTGTATCGCGCTATATTCGATCCGCGTTTGAGGTCAAGACTCCGGCCGATTTCGAGAAACTGCGCCGCACGGAACGCTTTTCGGGCGATCCCGAATGGACTCGCGCGCTTCCGGAAACAGCTCTTCTGACAGAAGTTACGCGTATCGAGACGCGGGGCGACACGCGGGTTCTCGTCGCGCTTGGCGACGTGCCGCTCGTGTGCGAACGGAAAATCGGCGAGAGCAGGCTGCTCATTGTGAATTCGACGTCGTTCCTTTCGAACTACGGCGCGCTTGATCCGGCGAATCGCGCGCTTGCCGCGCAGCTGGCCCGGCAGATTCCGCGCAAGAGCAGAGTCGCGTTCGTTTACGGATCCTATTACCTCGTCTGGAATCATAGCGGCGAGATAGAAGAGCCCAGTCCGTTCTCCCTTTCGAAGCTGACGCCCTTTACGCTCTTCGTTTGGCACGCGTTCGCGCTTGTTTTGATCGCGGTTTTCTGCGCGTTTCCGATTTTGGGACGTCCGAGACGTCTTCCGCGCGAACGCGTCGACGATTTCAGTAAACATATCGACGCGATCGCTCGCGAATTCAAACGCGCCGGCCGGCGGAAATGGCCGCAGGAGCAGCTTCGCGAATTTGAGAATCTGTATCGCGGCGATTCGGGCGCCGCCGAGGACGAACCTGCCGCCGAAGACGGGTCGGCCGGCGAAGTCAATCCTTCCGCGCAGACCGGCAAGGCCGAATAACCGCGCGCCGTTTTAATATGAGAGAGCGCTTCCGTTGAACGAGAATTATAAACCGCTGCTGTCTTACTCCAAAGAAGAGTTAACCGACCTTTTCAAAACGCTCGGTCTGCCCGCGTTTCGCGCGGGTCAGGTTCGCCGCTGGGTCTTTTCGCGCAAAACGGACCGCTTTTCGCAGATGAGCGATCTGTCGAAAGACCTGCGCGCGAAACTCACGGAGCTCTTTGCGCGTCCGAAATCCGGCGCCGAACCGGCGAAACTGATTGCAAACGGGTCGGAAACGGTCGCGGCCGAGACGTTCGATTACGACGATTCGCTCTACGAGAGCCGGGTCGTGGCGAAGTCGGTTTCCGACGACGGGTCGGAGAAACTGCTCCTCGAGTGGCGGGACGGCCGGCGCGTCGAATGCGTCTTGCTGCGCGACGACCGGAATCACCGCACGGCGTGCGTGAGCGTGCAGGTCGGGTGCGCGATGGGCTGCGTCTTCTGCTGCAGCGGTATGGGCGGATTCGTGCGCAATTTGACGCGGAGCGAGATTCTCGAAGAGCTCCTGCGCCTCAACGCGCTTCTCCCTCAGGACGAGCGTCTCACGCACATTGTCGTTATGGGAACGGGCGAACCGACGCTCAATCTCGACGCGCTCCTGCCCGCGCTCGCCGAGGCGACGTCCGGCGACGGACTCGATATCGGGAATCGGCGCGTTACGATTTCGACGGTCGGGATACCCGCGGGAATTCGGAAGCTCGCCGAAGCGAACGTGCCGTACAAACTGGCCGTCTCCCTGCACGCGCCGAACGACCGAATTCGCGACGCCATTATGCCGCAGAACAGAATTCATCCGATCGCGGAAGTCCTGCGCGCGGCCGACGTCTTTTTCCACACGACCGGCCGCCGCGTTACTTTCGAGTACGTTCTCCTCGACGGAATCAATTCTTCGGTCGACGACGCGCTTGAACTTGCGCGCCTGCTCCGCAATAAGACGGCGATCGTCAACTGTATTCCGTACAATCCGGCGCCGGAGCTTCCGTACAAGACGCCGTCGAACGCGACGGTCCGACGGTTCGTCGACGCGCTCGAAGGGGAAGGGATTCAGGTTAAAGTCCGATTCCGCAAAGGGGACAAGATCAACGCGGCGTGCGGTCAGCTGCGCTGGAGCCTGCGCGAAAAAGAATAGCGATTCTGTCTCATGCCGCCGCGCGCGATACGCGCAACAGTATACTGCGAGGAACTATGAGATTTTTTCTTATCGTCGTTAAAGCGTTCAACTTGGCGCCCCTCTATGTGATCGTGGGCGCGCTTCTCTTGGCGGAATTTGCCGTCGCCGTATACGCGCTCGTCAAATTATTCGGGAAAGAGGACGACGGCTCAAAAGAGGACGCGTCTCATGAAGTTTGAATTCGATCCTTCCGGCAGCCGCGTCGCCGTCTGGACGCCGGCAAAAGTCAATCTGTTTTTTGAAATTCTGGGCAAACGCGCCGACGGCTATCATGAAATCGAAACGGTCGTCGCGCCGATTGATCTTTATGACCGGCTTGAATTTATCCGAACCGACGTTCCGGGCCTGACCGTCGAGGCGTTCGACGGGGAGGGGCGGCCCGACCCCGACGTGCCTTGCGACGAATCGAATCTAATCGCCAAAGCGTACCGCGTTTTTATTGACGAATATCCTGATTTTGCCGAAAAATCTGGTTATACCTGTAAGGTTGTCAAAAAAATTCCGACAAAAGCGGGACTTGGCGGGGGATCGAGCGACGCCGCGGCCGCGCTGGCGGTGTTTAGCAGACTGCGCGCCGTCCCTTTGTCAAAAGAACGTTTGCAAGAGCTGGCTGGCCGAGTCGGCAGCGACGGGCCTCTGTTCTTTGAGGACGGAGCGTCGGTCGGCCGGGGCCGCGGCGAACTTGTCGAGCCGATCGAGTGTCCCTCCCTTTGGCTTACGGTCGTCAAGCCGGTCGACGGCCTTTCGACGGCGGCGGTCTACGGGCGTTACGCGTCGGCTTCTTCCCACGGGCCGCAGAAATCGCTCGACGAATTTTGCGCGGGCGTTCGGCGCGCGGCGGAGCTTGCGCGTTCTGCGCTGGCGCTGAGCGAGGAGGAACGGAGCGCCAGACTCGATTCCGTCCGGCTTGAGATCGCGCAGACGGTCGCGCGCAAGATAGCCAACCGCCTGGAGGAGCCGGCCGACGCGATGTGGAGCGGATTCGAACGGCGCCGCGAACTCCTCCGTTCGACGGGGGCGCTCGGCGTCCAGATTTCCGGCAGCGGTTCCGCCCTTTTCGCGATCTATCCCGACGAACGGTCCGCCAAACGCGCGGCGGAAGAGGCGCGCCGCGCGATAGAAGATCCGGCTTCCGATTTACGCGGCGACCGAGTATACGCCGTCCGAACCCTTTCGAGTCTTGTCCTCTGACGGCGCGCCGCCGTCCGCCGCTATTTTCAGCTTGTGATACGACCGTTGTTTATTTATTGAAGAGACCTGCTAATGAAAATCACCGAAATTCGCGTCAAACTTGTCGACGGCGATCCCACCCGCCAGCGCCTTCGCGCCTTTTGCTCCCTTACGTTCGACAACGCTTTTGTAATACGCGATCTTAAAGTTTTAGAGGGGAATCAGGGTTACTTTGTCGCGATGCCGAGCCGCAAAATGACGTTTCGCTGCCCCAACTGCCGGCAGCGCAACGCGATCGGGTCCAACTACTGCTCGCAGTGCGGCATGGCGCTCGCGGGGTTCGATCCGTGCGGGAATATGACCGACGTGTCCCCGAGCAAGCTGTATGTCGATATCGTTCATCCGATCAATCCGGCGGCGCGCGACGTTATCCACCGCGCCATTATCGACGCGTACGAGCAGGAAAAAGAGCTCGCGTCGAGGCCCGGCTACGTCTCCGACTACGATAATTTTTTCCAGGAGTAGGCGCGGACGCCGCCGCGACGGCTTTCCCGTCCTTTGCGGCGCTTCTACACGTTCGGCGGTCTGCGCGCGCCAGACTGCCAATTTGACGCCGGGAAAATAGCGAACCCTTTCCTTCGCGCCGAGCCGTTCTCTCTGCGGCGCGCGCTCGCCGCGATTAAAAATTTCTTTCGTTAAAACGCGGTTAAAATAGGGAATTTTCTGTTGTTTTGGGAAAAAAAGCGCTCCGCCGTTCTTTTTGGCGCTTAGTATGCTTCTTGTTTTTGCAGAACGGGGCGCGACGGGCCGACGAGGTCCCGACGCCGTTCCTTTAAGACGCTGATGAAAAAATCGATTTTGAGTCGTTTGACCGCGCGTCGACGTTTCAGAACGCGTCCGGAAAACGTTTCAAAATAAAATCGAAGCTTATTAGATATGTAAGGAGTATTCCACAGTGGCAAAGAAAATGTCGTTCGATGACGCCGCTCGTCGCCCGATTGCCGAAGGCGTCGTTAAGTTGGCTCGAGCCGTAAAGAGTACGTTGGGTCCTCGCGGTCGAAACGTCGTTTTAGACAAGGGTTGGGGCGCTCCCAAGGTTACCAAAGACGGCGTTACCGTCGCTGAAGATATTACTCTTGAAGACCCGGAAGAAAATCTTGGCGCCCAGTTGGTAAAGCAGGCCGCTTCCAAGACGAATCAGGCCGCGGGCGACGGCACGACGACCGCGACGGTCCTTGCCGAAGCGATCTATCTTGAAGGTCTTAAAATGGTCGCCGCGGGCGCGGATCCGATGGCGCTTTCCCGCGGTATCCAGAAGGGCGCGGCGGTCGTTGGCGAATTCATCGACAAGCAGGCGGTTCCGGTCAGCGACAAGAGTCAGAAAGAAATCGCGCAAGTCGCGACGATCGCGGGCAACAACGATCCGACGATCGGCAAAATTCTCGCCGAAGCGTTCGTAAAGGTCGGCAAAAACGGCGTTATTACGGTCGAAGAAGGCAAACAGTTCGAAACGTACGTCGACGTCGTCGAAGGGATGCAGTTCGACCGCGGCTATCTCTCGCCGCACTTCGTTACCAACGTCGACGACCAGAAGGTCGAGCTGGAAGATCCGCTCATTCTCGTTTTCGAAGACAAAATTTCGAACGCGAAATCGCTCGTTCCGCTCCTTGAAAAGATCGCCAAACAGAGCCGCCCGCTCTTTATCGTGGCCGAAGACGTCGAAGGGGAAGCGCTTGCGCTCCTCGTCGTCAATAAGCTTCGCGGCGTCCTGCAGGTTTGCGCGGTTAAGGCGCCCGGTTACGGCGACCGCCGCAAGGCGATGCTCGGCGATATCGCGGTTCTCACCGGCGCGACGGCCGTCTATAAAGACCTCGGCGTTCAGCTCGACGCGGTTCAGCTCGGCGACCTCGGACGCGCGAAGAAGATCGTCGTAACGGGCGACTCCACGACGATCGTCGACGGCGGCGGCAAGAAGTCCGACGTCGAAGCGCGCGCGGAACAGATTCGCGCGGAAATCGAGAAGACGACGAGCTCCTACGATAAAGAAAAGCTGCAAGAGCGTTTGGCGAAGCTCGCGGGCGGCGTCGCGCGCATCAACGTCGGCGCGGCGACCGAGTCCGAAATGAAAGAGCGCAAGTACCTGTACGAAGACGCTCAGTCGGCGACGAAAGCGGCGCTCGAAGAAGGCGTCGTGCCCGGCGGCGGGATCATTCTGCTGCGCGCCGCGTCCGCGCTCGACAAGGTCGATACGAAACTCGAAGACGAAGCGTACGGCGTTCAGATCGTTAAGCATGCGCTCGAAGCCCCGATTCGCGAAATCGCGAAGAACTGCGGCGTCGAAGGCGCGGTCGTCGTCAATCGCGTTCGCCAGATGAAAGGCAAGAACGACGGCTACGACGCCGACAAAGACGCCTACTGCGACTTGCTCGAAGCCGGCGTTATCGACCCGGCCAAGGTCGTTCGCACCGCGCTCCAAAACGCGGCGAGCGTCGCGGCGCTGCTGCTCACGACGTCCTGCCTGCTCACTGAAATTCCGAAAGAAGAACCCGCGGCGCCCGCCGATCCGAACGGCATGGGCGGCGGCATGCCCGGCGGCATGGGCGGATTCTGATAAACTCTCGGCGCGCCGCGGGCCGTTCGGTCGGCGGCGTTCCCGAAGCCTAATTATAAAGTAAAGAAACGAAAAGAATAAACATATTGAAAGGACGTCCAGAATGTCTGCTAAGAAATCCCTGAATCTCAAACCGTTGGAAGATCGTATTGTCGTCGAACCGTTGGAAGCCGAAGAGAAGACCTCCGGCGGCATCTTCCTGCCCGACAGCGCTAAGGAAAAGCCGCAGCGCGGAACCGTCGTCGCCGCGGGCGCGGGCCGTCTGCTCGACAACGGCAAGCTCGCCGAAATGAACGTCGCGGTCGGCGACGAAGTCATCTACGGCAAGTACTCCGGCTCCGACGTGGAAGTCGACGGCGTTCAGTACAAGATCCTTCGCGAAAGCGACGTGCTCGCGAAAGTCGTTAAGGCCTGACGTACCTCCTCTTCCTTGCGCCGGCGTCCGTCGTTTTGCGGCGGTCTTTCCCTTTCTAGCCGGCGCAAGGAAGTTCTTCACCTCGAACCAATTCGAAAGGGTTTGGCAAATTTACGCGCAAGCCGCTCGTTTGCCGCCCTTTCGGTCAAAACATATAAGGACGTTTTTCCATGGCAAAGCAACTGATCTTCGACGACGAAGCGCGACGCAAGATGCTTGACGGCGTCAATAAACTAGCCGACGTTGTCGCGGTTACCCTGGGACCGACCGGGCGCAACGTTGTTTTAAGTAAAGCTTACGGCGGACCGAAAGTTACCAAAGACGGCGTGACCGTCAGTAAAGAAGTAGAACTTGACGATCCGTTTGAAAATATGGGCGCCAAGCTCGTTAACGAAGTCGCGTCGAAGACGAACGACGTGGTCGGCGACGGCACGACGACCGCGACGGTCCTCGCGCGCGCTATCTTCAAGGAAGGTCTCCGCAACGTAACCGCGGGCAGCAATCCGACGGCGATCCGCCGCGGTATCGACCGCGCGTGCAACGCGGCGATCGGCGAGCTCCAGAAGATGGCCAAGCCGGTAACGACGAAAGAAGAAATCGCGAACGTCGGCTCGATCAGCGCCAACAACGACCGCGAGATCGGCGAACTGCTCGCCGACGCGATGGAAGCGGTCGGCAACGACGGCGTTATTACCGTCGAAGAAGGCAAGACCTCCGAGACGACCTACGAGGTCGTCGAAGGGATGCAGTTCGACAAGGGCTATCTGTCTCCGTACTTCATCAACGACATGAACGAGATGAAATGCACGCTCGAAGACGCGTACGTTCTCATTCATGAAAAGAAGATCTCGAACGTTCGCGACCTCGCGCCGCTGCTCGAGAAGGTCGCCTCGAAGGGCCGCCCGATCCTCATTATCGCCGAAGACGTCGACAACGAAGCGCTCACCATGCTCGTGGTCAATAAGCTTCGGGGCGTCGTCGACGTATGCGCCGTTAAGGCTCCGGGATTTGGCGATCGCCGCAAGGCCATGCTGCAGGATATCGCGATCCTCACCGGCGGCGAAGTCATCAGCGAAGATCTGGGAATCAAGCTCGACGCGGTCGAGATATCGCAACTCGGTCAGGCAAAACAGATTAACGTCGATAAAGACACGACCGTTATCATCGACGGCAAAGGCAAAAAGGCCGATATTAAATCGCGTACCGATCTTCTGCGCCGCATGATCGCGGAAGCCGAAAGCGATTACGACCGCGAAAAGTTCCAGGAACGGCTCGCGAAGCTCTCCGGCGGCGTCGCCATCGTTAAGGTCGGCGCGCACACGGAAGCGGAAATGAAGCAGAAGAAAGACCGCGTCGACGACGCGCTGCACGCCACCCGCGCCGCGGCGCAAGAAGGCGTTCTGCCCGGCGGCGGCGTCGCGCTCCTGCGCTGCAAAGAAGCGGTCGAGAAGTGCCGCAAAGACGCGCGCGGCGACGAGAAGATCGGCGTCGATATTCTCATGCGCGCTCTGACCGCGCCTCTGTGCCAGATCGTCGACAACAGCGGCGCCGACGGAACCGTCGTCGTAGACGAGGTCTCCCAGAAGGAAGGCTCCATGGGCTACAACGCCGCGACCGGCAAGTACGAAGATATGTACGAAGCCGGCGTTATCGACCCGCTCAAAGTCGTACGCGCCGCGCTTTCGCACGCCGCGAGCGTCGCCGGCCTCATGCTGACGACTGAAACGCTCGTGACCGACGTCAAAAAAGACAAGAAATGATCGCGCGCGGTCCTGAGCGACGCTTCGATCGGACCTTTTTGGTTTGACGTAATTTGAGCGCCCGGCGAAAGCCGGGATCTGATCAGATTCGCTCCCCGATCGGGCGAATCTGATTTTTTTACGCGACAGCCGCGCGCCGGCGAAAATCCGACGCGCGGCTTTGGGCGCGGACGCGCCGCCGCCGTTCGCCGCAAAGGGAACGCGCGGAATCTTTTAAAACGAAAAAAAACAACAGGTTGCGCCTTTGCGCGCAAACGGAACAAACGCTCCAGTTTTGGACGACAACGTTTGGAACAGTACCGATGGCTAACGACGGCGATTATTACGAAATACTTGGAATAGACCGCTCTGCGACCGAGGAAGAAATTGCGTCGGCGTACCGCAAGACGGCGCGAAAATACCACCCGGACCTCAATCCCGGAAACGAAGAAGCCGTTGAAAAATTTAAACTCGCCGCCGAGGCGTTTAACGTCCTTAAAGATAAGGAAAAGCGGGAAATCTACGACCGTTACGGCAAGGCGGGCCTTGAGCGGAACGGCGATCCGGGCGCGTTCCGCGACGTGAGCGATATTTTCGGCGCGTTCGGCGATTTCTTCGGGGGCGCGTTCGGCGACGTCTTCGGGGGCGGGCGCAGCGCCGGACCTCGGCCGGGCGGCGACGTCCGCTGCGGCGTGACGCTCGACCTGCACGAAGCGGCCAAGGGCGTCGTTAAAGAGATTAAATTCCGCAGACGCGAGGTTTGTCCCACGTGCGGCGGAACCGGCGCGAAGCCGGGCACGAAGCCGGAAACGTGCAAATACTGCGGCGGCCGCGGGCGTATTCAGCAGTCGACGGGCATCTTCTCTATTCAGACGACGTGCCCGAAATGCGGCGGCCGCGGTCAAGTCATCGCGAGTCCGTGCGCCGACTGCCGCGGGTCCGGGCTTGTCGTTAAAGAGGTAACGCGCGAAGTTCACATTCCCGCGGGCGTCGACAGCGGAATCCGGCTCCGAATGACGGAGGAAGGGGACCGCAGCCCGAACGGCGGAGTTCCGGGCGATTGCTACGTGCTCATTCAGATTAAGAAACATCCGCTCTTCCGCCGCGAAGGACAGGACCTTGTCTGCCAGATTCCGATCGGATACGCGCAGGCGGCGCTCGGCGCGGAAATTGAAGCGCCGACCCTCGACGGCGTCGAGAAAGTCAAGATACCGGCCGGAACGCAAAACGGCGACGTCATTCGGCTTAAAGGGCGCGGCATGCCGACGCCGCGGCGCAACGCCGTCGGCGACCTGCTCATTCAGCTCTTTATCGAAGTTCCCAAAAAGATTACGCCGGAACACGAGGCCATTTTGCGCAAACTGGCCGCCTGCGAAGGGGACTCCGTTCTCAAAGAACGCAAGTCGTTCAGCGCGAGCTTAAAAGAGTTCGTTAAAGATTTCTTCCCGGAGAAGAAGAACGACAAGCAGCAGGGCGGCGACGACAAAAAGGAAGAGAAGAAGAAATAACGGCCTTGAGCCGGTTGATATAGAGAAAGCGGCGCGCCGTCAGACGCGCCATGGGTAACGATATGCAAGAGAACAACTTCGAAGAACAACCTATTTTTGACGAGACGTTCGAGGAGAATCTGAACGGCGCGGAAGAAGGCGGCGAAAGCAAGGGGACCGTTACGATTACGGTCGACGAGTACGAAAAGCTTAAGTCGGATCTCGAAGAGGCCAAAGACCGCGGTTTGCGCGCGCTCGCGGAACTCGAGAACTTCCGCAATCGGACGAATCGGCTCGCCGCCGAGGAACGCAAGTACGCCGGAATCGAACTTGCGCGCGACATACTGCCCCTCTGGGACAATTTGAGTCTCGCGCTCCAGATTCAGGATCCGGAAAAGAACGGCGAAGCGATCGTTACGGGCGTTAAGATGGTTCACGACGATTTTCTTAAAGTCCTTGATAAAAACGGGGTTAAGAAGATCGACGCCGTGCATAAACCGTTTGATCCTAAATTCCACGAGGCGGTCGCGTTCGTTCCTACGGACGAATTCCCGCCCAATACGGTTATGGTCGAATTAAAGGCCGGATTTACGCTCCATGAACGGGTAGTGCGCGCCGCTCAGGTCGTGCTCGCCTCCGCGCCGGTCAAACCGACGGAACCGCAGCCCGAAAATTGATCCGTTTCACACAAAGGCGCGCTTCGGCGCGTCGAACGCGGCCGTCGGCGCGACGCGCCGCCGGACGTTAGAATCGCAAAAAATGCCGACTTACGAATACCATTGCGAAGCTTGTAATCAAGTCGTAGAAATCTTTCACTCCATGACGGCGAAGCCCGCCGAGATTTGTCCGAAATGCGGTAAGAAGGCGCTGCACAGGCGCATAAGCGGCGGGTCCGGAATCATCTTTAAGGGGTCCGGATTCTACTGCACCGACTATAAACATTCGAGCGCGACTCCCGCGAGCGTCGAGCCGACGAGCGGATCCTCGGATTCCGCGCCGAGTTCGGAAACGAAACCGGAACCGAAAACAGACGCGAAGGCGCCCGCCAAAACGGAGAAGGCCAAGAGCGAATCGAACTCTAAAGCCGGAAAGTAATTCAGATGCGCTGTCCAATCTGCAATAAGATTTTTTCGCCCGACGATCCGGAGGCCGCGCTCCCGTTCTGCTCCGAACGTTGCAAGCGAATCGACTTGGGACGGTGGATGAACGAAGAGTACTCGGTCGACACGGTCAATCTCGACAAGCTCGAAGAGGCGATCGCCGGCGTCGAAGAGGAGAACGCGCAAGAGGAGCGCGGGGAAGACGACGGGCCAAATTGACGTCCCGCCGCCGCGCTTTTTCCGCGCCGCCCGGGTCAAACGCTTCGCTTGGGACCCGCGGTTAGCGCGAGAGCTTTTCAATCTTGCTTTTTTAAAATAATGCTCCAAACGGAACTTCTCTTTTCTTGTCTTTTTCCCGCCGTTGGATACAATAGAATAGGCGTTTTTTGGGAGTTACGCCGCCGGTCGGCGCCGTCTTAATACGGCCGTTTATACGCATGCCGCAGAAGCAGAGAGGTTAGGGACGTTATGAAGCAGATTACCGATATCGACGAAGGGACGGTCAGGCGAATCGACTGGGTTGAGCTCGTTCCGCCGACCCTTTTTTTCCGCGCGTTTTCCGCGACGTTTAAGCCGACCTTTTTAGCGATTTGCGCGTGTATTGCGGCGCTCTGCGCGCCCGCGTTCGGCTTTTATCAGGTTCTTTCAGACGATCTGTGCGACGGGGGAAGAGTCTTTCGTTTTTCGTTTGAATACCTGACGTGGCGCGGGGAAGGCTCGCCCTATTGGCTGTTGTACGCGTGCGTCGGCGGGTTCGTCGGGCTCATTCTCGCGCTGGCGATTTCCCGCGCGACGGTCGTGCGGCTGACGTCGAGCGCACGGTCTTCGACGGTTGCGTCCCTTAAGTTCGCGATTAAGAAAATCCCGTCGCTCGTTCTGCCCTTCGCGCTTCCGGTTATCGTCCTTTTCGCGCTCTACGTCGGCGCGATCTGCGTCGGCAAGCTTGGCGTGTTCGGCGAGATTTGCGCGCCGCTGACGGTTCTTTTTGTGGTTGCGTCCGTGCTTCTGCTGGCGATCTTTACCGTCGCCTTTCCCATGGCGGTTACCGCGGTCGCGGCCGAGAACTGCGACTGTTTCGACGCGATCTCGCGCGGTATTTCCTATACGACGCAGAGGCTCCTCTTTTGGTGCTTCTATATGGCGTTTGGCGTTATATTGACCGTATTGGGCTACTTGATTTGCGAGGCGGTAATCGGCCTGTGCGTTTTGGGATTCGATTCCGTCTATTATCCCATTGATACTAGGTGGCTTTCGTACTGGCGCATGACGCTCCTTTGGACTCCCGCGGCATACGTTCTTCTCTCCGCGGTCGTCTATACGAACGCGGCGTATATCCTGCTGCGCCGAAGCGTCGACGGAACCCCGTTTGATTCGTGCGCGCTCGACTTAACGAAAACCAAGCCGCGTCAGCTTCGCGAAGTTCTGCTCGACGGCAAGGGAGCGCCCGAGCTCGATAAAGCGGTCGCTCAGCAGAACGGCGGCCAGTCGGCTGAGAAGAAGGACGCGTAAATTTGACCGAACGGCAAGAGACCCGGTACAGACGGCTTGAAACGGCGCTCCTTACGCCTACTGGGCGCGGCGCGGTCGCGTGCGTCGGCGTGCGAGGGGAGGGCGCGTGGGCGCTCTTTCGCCGCCGCTGGAGCCGCGCCGACGGAAAGCCCGTGCCCGAGGAGTTCGACCGCTGGTCCCCGGACCACGCGCGCCGGCCGTTCTTCGGTCTCTTTCGGTTCGACGAGCTGGGCGGCGCGGCGGACGAGATCGTCTTGCGGCGCCGGACCGCGGACGCGTTTGAAATTGACGGGCATGGCGGCGACGCGGCAAGTTCGCGCGTCGTTAAATACTTCGTCGAGCATGGCGCGACGCTCGTTTCCGGGGACGAATGGGAACGCGCCGTCGAACTTGAGGAGCTCGGTCTGACCGAGCGCGAATTTGACGCGCGCTGGAATTCGCGAGTCGATTCGCTCTTTTACGCGGCCGCCGACGCGCTCGCGACGCGCGCGACGACCGAACGAATCGCGCGTATCGCCGTGCGGCAGCGAGGGTTATTTCGCGCGTTCTTTGCCGAATTGGACGCGCTTCTGGCGCAAGAGGCGCCGGATTTCGACGCGTGCGTGGCGAAACTCGACGGGGCGCTCGCACGCGGAACGTGCGGACGCAAGCTCGTCGAGCCGATTACCGTGGCGTTTCTCGGCGCGCCGAACGTCGGCAAGAGCAGTCTGCTTAACGCGGCGCTGGGATTCGAACGCGTCGTGACGTCGCCGACGCCGGGCACGACCCGGGATCTCGTCGGGGCGCCGACCGTAATCGACGGCTGGAATTTCCGGCTGGTCGACGCGGCGGGGCTGCGCGCGACCGACGATCCGCTCGAGCGTATGGGCGCGGAACTTGCGGCGCGCAACGCGCTGACGGCCGACGTCGCGCTCGCCGTATACGACGCGTCGCGGAGCCGCGCGGAGCAGGACGCCGAATTCATGCGCTTTTTCGGCAAGCCGGGCCTCGAAGTCGGCCGCAGGACCGTCGCGGCGCTCAATAAAATCGATCTGCCCGAATCGGAACGCGATCCGAGTTGGAGCGCGCCCGACGTCGATTCGGCGTTCCTGCGCGTGAGCGCGCGAACGCGCGTCGGGCTCGACGAACTTGCCAGCGCGCTCGCAGCCGCGGCGTTCGACGCGCCCGTCGACGGGAACGAGCCGGCGCTGTGGACGTCGGAGCAAGTCGAATTTTTGCGCGAGTTGCGCGAGTTGTGCGCCTGCCGAAAGGGCGCGAGCGCGCGCGACGCGATTCGCGTTTGACCGCGCTTTTGGGAATTAGCTGTAATAAAGGACGAGAATGGTTTACGCCGCCGTTGCAATGTTGAGCCTTGGGCAGTACTTCGACTTTTTCGGCGCGCTTGCGTGCGCGCTGGGATTGGTCGCGGCGCTCGCTCTTTTAGGCGGCTCCGAGAGCGAGTCCGACAGCGAAACGTCGGAAATTCGCGAACGTCTGGGATCCGTCGCGCGCTCTTATTCCGATCTGGTGCAAGCTATTTTCGATAAATTTGACGCCGACGCCCGCGCAAATGAAGAACCGCCGAAAACCGGGTTGCTCTTTGACGTCGACGAGTTTATCCCCGGATCCCCCAAAAAGAACGGGGCCGACTCTCAGGATAAGAACGCGTCCAACCGCGGCGCGGACTCGAGCGTCAACCGGGGCGCGAAAGTCAATCACGTCGACTTCTGGCGTGAAGATTACTGGAATTTCGAAAACAGCGTCGAAGAGAATCTCTTCAGTTCCGACGAACCCGAGGATCAGTCCGACTCTTGGAAAGACAATGGGGAAGAGGGCGCCAAAGACGGACCGGACGACGCGCTGTGGAACGACCGCGAGCAGAAAGAGGACGAGGCGGAAGCGGAGCGGGACTCCGAACAGAAGCGCGCAAATTATTTTGGCTCTTTCTTTAAGAATCGCAATTATCCGACGGTCGACAACC
>CADACS010000037.1 GCA_902786505.1 uncultured Planctomycetota bacterium
TAAGCCCCTATTTCTTTGAGCGGGGTAGACGACGCAATCAGGAATTTTTTCTGATAGAGCGCGCAGTTGAGACCTTGACCGTTTGAGAAGGACTCCTTGATTTTGTCTATCTGGGCCTCGGTCATCGACTGAGCGGGAATAATAATGCATGCGCCGTCGCCTTTGGAAGACTGAACGACCGTGTAGAAATTCGAGTAGCCCGTTTCTTTAAGATTTTCCGCGGCCGCCTTCTCGAGATCTTCCCGCAGCGCCTTTGCGGTAATTTTGAACTCTTCGTTGATGCGCTCGAGCGGGTCGTCTTTGAAACCGACGTTGACTGTAAACTGCTTGAAAACCTCGCCGAGCGAAGCTTCCAGCTTATCGAAATTGATCTGCTCAAGGTTTACGTAGGAAACGAAGAGCGTATTTTCGTTGATAAACTGCGCGATTGGCGCGATCGGGTCGGCGGCTGCTTTGGCGCTTGAGGCGGCTTTCGCCGTTTGCGCGTTTGCATTCGAGGCGCACAGCACGCCGAATACGAGCGTCGCCAAGAAGAGGCCGGAAAGGACCAGTAGATTACGCTTATTAGAGACGTTCGTTCGTCTTTGCCGTTGAAACAGCATGTCTGAATACTTCCCTTGAATGAAGGTTAGGCGAAAGTTCAGCGGATTGCGCGATTTGTTCGGCGATCCATTCACGAAGTCAATTTTAGAGTTGGGCGTTCATGAAGTCAAGTTTTTTTCCCTATGTTCGGAAAATTTTCAAGATTTTGGGCGCGTAATTTGAAGTCGCGTTCTATCGGTGTATAATTAGAACGGCAAGGCGGAGAACGTCGTTTTTCCGCCGCTTTTAAGCGTTTCTCCGACGTAACGACGAGAGGTGTTAAATGGGATTGTTTCAGAGAAAAACCGCGGACCGGTTGTTGAAGCTCTTTGTTTTTCAAACGTTGACGTTTAGCGTTTTGGCGTTGGCCCTGTTTGCGCGTCCCGCCGCGTGCGAAGCTCAGGAAAGCGTCGGCGATAAATCGTTTACGTTTCGCGCCGAATGGTATTCCGGCGGCAGCATGGTTCCTCGCGGCTTGCCCTACTCGGATAAATACGTCGCGTTGGCCCCTCCGGGCGTCGCGAATTCGGAAGCCGATTTTGAGATCGAATTTCCCGAATCGGGTTCCTACGAACTTTGGGCGTTTTATTCCGCCGCCGATTCCCGTCCTCTCGCGCTGGTATTTGACGGCGAAGTTGTGAGCGACAAGGCGTTGGGGGGCGTCAACGGGAGTTGGCAGACGAGCGCTTCGACTTGGGAACGCCAGCTCGTTCTTACCGACGTTTCCGCGGGCAAACACACGATAACGGTTCGCGCGAGTTCGCCCGATATTCCGCATTTCAGCGCGTTCAAACTTGTTCCCCTCTTTGAGATGAAAGGGAATTGGAACGTTCCGCGCGCGATCGCGAAAGAGAAAATCGGGAGCGCGTCCGCTTGGCGCCCGAGTCCGTGGAGCGGAGGTTGGTACGAGTACATTGCGCGCGACCGCTATCAGCGCAAAGAGAGCGGCGAGACGTTCAGCGATCACTTTGCACGAGAGACCGCTTTGGCGCTCGTTCCGCGCGCAAACGTGACTGTAACGGCGTCCGCGAAGCCGTTTAGTTTGGCGCAAGGCGAAATCAATCTCAACGACGAGCTGACTTACGTTCCCGGAATGTTTGACTCCGAAGAAGAGGACGCGGACGCCGCCGAAGACCGCGCGCTCTATTTCAGAGCCGCGGTAGCCCAAGACGCGGACGATTCGCGCTCTAAAACGCCGAGCGGCGAAGTCTTTGTCGCGCGTTCGTCCCGATTTATTGAACTGCTTGACCGTTCCGCCGCCGCGATCGACCGTTTTCGGTCCGATTCCGGAGACGACGAATATCTCGCCGGATCGCTCGCTAAGGTAAACGAATTGCGTGAGCAGGGAAACGAGGCGTTCGGCGCGTATCAAGCGAATCCGACCGACGAATCGGCGGCGAAATGCGCCGAGCTCTACGTCGACGCTGTTCGACTCTATACGCGCGTCGGCTGGGCTAATCCAATTCTTGACTTTGACAAATTGATTTTTGTTCAGCGCAACGCGAACGATCTCGGTCTGCCGCAGAATTATCAGAGCAACTGCGTTTTAAACCCGAACGCGTTTGACGACGCTTTAAAGACGCTTTCGCTTCCGTTTGTTTTCGACGAGACGGACGCGGAGGAGACGGATAAACAGATCGCGTCGGACGCGGACGTCGCGCCCGCAATCGCGACGCTTTTCAAGCCTGATTATCCGACGTTCCTGGGCGACCTCGATCTTCATTTTGACGCGGAAAAAGCGCTCGTTTCGGCGACTGACCGCGAACGCCGCTGGAACGTTTTCGAACTGGATTTGAAGGCCGCGCAGGAGAATAAACCGACCGACGAGGCGCTCAAAGCGAAGCTGCCGAATTTCCCCGACGCGGACAGTTACGACGCTTGCTATCTGCCGGACGACTCGATTATCTTTACGTCGACGGCGTGCTATATCGGCGTTCCGTGCGTTTCCGGAACAACGCGCGTTACCAACACGTACAAATTGGAATCTTCAAACAACTCGATTCGCCGTTTGACGTTTGACCAAGAGCATAACTGGTGTCCGACGCTCACGCCGGACGGCCGCGTTATGTATCTTCGCTGGGAATATACCGACATTCCGCACGTGCCCGGCCGACTTCTCTTTGAAATGAATCCGGACGGTACGAATCAGCGCGCGTATTACGCGTCGAACTCGCTCTGGCCCGTTTCCATGCTGTACGCGCGCCCAATTCCGGGCTCGACGTCGAAATTCTGCTGTATCGTTACGGGGCATCACGGGGTTTCGCGTATGGGCGAACTCGTTCTCTTTGACGTTCAGCAGGGTCGAAAAGAGACGGAAGGCGCCGTCGAGCGTATTTGCGGTTATCCGAAGAAGGTTGAGTCGCGCACCGATCCGAAATATCATTCGACTCTATGGGGCGACAATATAGCCGACGAAAGCTGGCCGAAGTATTTGCATCCGTTCCCGCTCAGCGAAGAGTATTATCTTACCGCGGCTCAGCCGGATCGCGACGCTCTTTGGGGACTGTATCTGGTCGACCGTTACGACAATATGTATCTCCTCGCGGAGTTGGATAAGTTCGCGTGCTTTGAACCCGTCCCGTGGCGCGAGACAGAACGTCCGCCCGTGCTGCTCGATCGCGTTGATCTCTCGAAGGAAGACGCGACCGTTTACTGCGCCGACGTCTATTATGGCGACGGGCTCAAAGGGGTTCCGCGCGGCGCCGTCAAGAATCTGCGCCTCTATTCGTACAGCTATCTCTATCCGAATGTAGGGGGCGCCACCTCGATTATCGGAGTCGACGGCCCTTGGGACGTCCGTCAGGTTCTGGGGACGGTCCCCGTCAACGAAGACGGATCCGCGCTCTTCAGCGTGCCCGCGAACGTGCCGATCGCAATTCAGCCGCTCGACGAGAACGGCCAGGCGCTTCAGCAGATGCGTTCGTGGTTTACCGCGATGCCGGGCGAATTTCTTTCATGCGTTGGCTGCCATGAGGACGAGAATTCGACGAGCGCGACGTCGAGCGTCGCATTCAAGACGGGTCAGGAAGTTTCGGCGATTCGACCGTGGAACGGTCCGATGCGCGGATTCTCGTTTGACCGCGAAGTTCAGCCCGTTCTGGATCATTATTGCGTCGCGTGCCACGACGGCAAAGATCACGGATGGGGCGTCGTTCCGTTCGATCTTCACGGGGGAAATATTATCAGCGACTTCGTTACGGCGCTCCAAATGGGCGAACCTCGAGATCGTTGCGGTAAATTTTCAACGTCGTACATGAATCTTGCTGGATTTGTTCGACGGCCCGGTATCGAGAGCGATTACTTCCTTCTCAATCCGATGGAGTTTGCCGCGAATACCACGGAACTCGTGCAGATCCTCGCGAACGGGCATTACGGTTTGCAGATGGACGCGGACGCGTGGGACCGCATTATTACGTGGATCGATATGAACGCGCCGTTCCATGGAACTTGGAACGAGTTTGTCGGGGAGCCGAAGTACGTCGAAAAGTGGAATCGGCACAGAAAAGATTTGCTCGAGCTTTACGCGAATTTCGACGACGAATCGGAGGAGGCGCGCGGAGAAGAGTACGATCCTAAGAAATCGGGCGCGCTCACGCAGTTGGAGTGGCTGAAGATTCCTGTCAATTATTTCGCGACCGATTGGGAACGCAAAATCCTGAAGGAAGTTTCCGAGGGTAAGCGCGCGTTCCCGGACGGGGAAGAGCTTCGCGCACGATTTGAGAAAGAGATCGGCAAGGTCGACGCGGCCGCTATGGCGGGTAAACCCGAGGAGGTCGGCTGGGAAGTTCCGAATCGCTATACGTGGGATCGCAAGCCGAAGAAAACGGAAGTTTGGGGAATGGGCGAGCCGTACCTCGTTCCGAACGAGCCGGACAAGCCTAAGCCGAATCCAAACGACGCGGTCGTTTCCGTGAAGACGGACGGCGACGAGATGACCGTCCAGCTTTCGCCGAGCGTCGCGCTGACGCTCAAAAAGACGCCCGGCAAAGACGGAGTCTCCCCGTCTCTTTGGTTTGGCGCGTTTGAGGTTTCGAACGAGCAGTTTGAGATTTTTGATCCGGATCACGATTCCCGCGTGGAGTCTCGTCAAGGCCTTTCGCACGGGTTCCGCGGCTTTTTCGTCAATTCTCCTGAACGCGCGTGCTGCCGCGTCTCATGGAACGAGGCGGAGGCGTTTTGCGCGTGGCTCTCCGAGAAGACGGGCAAAAAGTTCCGTCTTCCGACCGAGGAAGAATGGGAATTCGCATGCCGCGCCGGTACGACGACTCCGTTCTATTTTGGCGACTGGGGAACGAATTTCGCGCCGTACGCTAATTTTGCGGACCAGATGATCATCGAGTTCATCGCCGACAATTATTTCGTCAAGCGCATTCCGCTTCCGAACGTTACGTATTACGACGATTGGGTTCCCAAAGACCGGTCCGTTTGCGACAACGGTTTCCTTTCGGAGCGTTCCGGACGTTATAAGCCGAACGCATGGGGGCTGTACGATATGCACGGAAACGTCGCCGAATGGACGTCGACGGTCGTCAAGCCGAATTACGGGCTGGACTTTATGGACGCCCGCGATTCCGAACGCATTGTACGCGGCGGCTCTTGGCGCGATCGGCCCTATCGCGGAGCGGCTGATTTCCGGAACGCGTACTATCCGTGGCAGCGCGTTTACGACGTAGGTTTTCGCGTCGTTTGCGAAGACGGTTCCGCGAACTAAAGCGCGGATCCGGCCGCCGGTTCGCTCCTTGACGAGTTCAGGGGGGGCGGTACAATTTTTGAACGGCGGTCGTTCGGTCAGTTTTGCAATCTGACTGAACGGCCGTCGGCATAAAAGGGCGCGCGAACGTCCGCTTCTTTGCCTTGTATAAACGCGGACGTTCCTATTTTGAATAGCGCGCTCTTAGCGGAGGTCGCGATCGGTTCGCTTCGGTTAGACCGGGTTTGGATCGGCGCGCGTCGACGTTGGATCGCCGACGAACAACGAAAACGGAGGAATTATGAGCGATCGAAGAATTTTAGTAACCAGCGCGCTCCCTTATGCGAACGGCAATATTCACATTGGGCACCTTGTCGAGTACATTCAGACGGACGTTTGGGTGCGTTTTCAGAAGCTTCGCGGCGAGAATTGCCGTTATTTTTGCGCCGACGACACGCACGGCGCCGCGATTACGATTTCCGCGAATAAGAAGGGAATTTCCGAAGAAGAGTTTATCGCCGAGGTCAAAAAAGCGCATTTGGAAGATTTCGGCGGATTTGATATCGCGTTCGACAACTACGGGAGTACGAACTCTCCTCAGACCAAGCGCTTCTGTAATTTCATTTGGGAAAAGATTCGAGAAGCCGATCTGGTTTCCGAACGCGAAATCGAGCAGCTTTACGATCCGGTTGCCGGGCGTTTTCTCGCCGACCGTTTTGTTCGCGGCGCCTGTCCTAAGTGCGGTAAGAAGGAGCAGTATGGGGATAGCTGCGAGGGCTGCGGCGCCGTCTATTCGCCGACGGAACTCATCGATCCTAAAAGCGTGCTCTCCGGAGCGACGCCGGAACTGCGCAAATCGAAGCATCTCTTTATTGAAGTCGAAAAGGCGCGTGATTTCCTGCAAGATTGGATTAACAATTCCGGCGCGCTTCAACCGGAAATCGCGAACTATCTCAAAGCGCAGTTCCTCTCCGACGAACTTTGGCCATGGGATATTTCCCGGCCCGCGCCTTATTTCGGTTTTGAAATTCCCGACTTCCCCGGCAATTACTGGTACGTCTGGTACGACGCCCCGATCGGTTATATCGGCTCGACTTGCGAATGGTGCGAGAAGAACGGCGAGAAGGTTGAAGATTGGTGGAACGATCCGAAAACGGAGATTCATCACTTTATCGGTAAAGACATTACCTACTTCCACACGCTTTTCTGGCCGACGTCCCTGAACGCCGCCGGTTTCAATCTGCCGACCAAAGTCCATATTCACGGATTTTTAACGGTCGACGGCGAAAAAATGTCAAAGTCTCGCGGCACGTTCATTTTGGCGCGTACATACTTGAAGCATCTGGATCCGTCGTATCTTCGTTACTTCTTCTCTTCGAAGACGAATTCCCACGTCGACGATCTCGACTTGAATCTCGAAGAGATGGAGTTGAAAGTTAACGCGGATCTCGTTGGCGTCGTCGTCAATCTTGCGAGCCGCACGGCGAAATTCGCGCACGAGCTTGGCCTTTCGGAGACTTATCCCGACGACGGCGGGCTCTTTGCCGAAGGCGCGTCGAAATCGGACGAGATCGCCGCGTCCTACGAAGCTTGCGATTACGGCAAAGCGATTCGTACGATCCTCGAATGCGGCTATCGCGCGAATCAGTACATCGAAAACGTCGCGCCTTGGAATCTCAAAAAAGAGTGGGGTAAGTTAGAAAAAGACCCGAACGCCAGCGAAGAAGACCGCGCCGCCGCGAAGAAGAAGCTGCAGGACGCCGTTACGGTCGGGCTGAACTTATTCCGGCAGATCGTCGTCTATCTGTCGCCGATTTTGCCAGACTTGGCGCGTAAGACGGAAGAGCTTCTCAATACAAAGATTACCAGTTGGAACGACGCGCAAACGTTCCTCGTCGGAACGCCTGTGAACGAGTACAAACACATGATGACGCGCGTTTCGAAAGAAGGGATTCAAGCAATGATTGAAGAATCGAAAGAAACGTTGAAGTCCGAAGCTTCTGAAAACGCCGAAGCCGCTTCCGCGAGCAAGTGGGACGATTCGGCGCAGCCGCTCGTTGACGAGCCGTTGAGCGAAACGATTACGATCGACGACTTCATGAAAGTCGACCTTCGCGTCGGCCGTATTATTGAAGCGGAGCAGGTTAAAGAAGCGCGGAAACTGCTGAAACTCAAGGTTTCGCTTGGCGGAACGGAAACGCGTCAGATTTTCGCGGGGATTAAAGCGGCGTATCCGGAGCCCGAGAAGCTCGTCGGGCGTCTTATCGTCTTTGTGGCAAACCTTGCTCCGCGTCAGATGAAGTTCGGATTGAGCGAAGGCATGGTAGTCGCCGCCGGTCCCGGCGGTCCCGACGTCTTCCTCACGTCGCCGGACGAAGGCGCGCAGCCGGGCCAGCGCCTGCACTAATGTAAAAAACTTTCACGCTTGGAACGCGCGCCTTATCGCGGCGTTTCAAGCGCGGAAGGGGACGTTCGGAAAATTTTTGGTCAGGCCCTTCCACTGCGCCAAAAACTTGGTAGAATGACTTCCCGTTGATTGAAAAGGACGCGACGGGCCTCCGAGCTTGTCGACCGAATTTTTTTTTTCGCTTCATTGCGAAAGTTGGGCGTTCGCAGGCTCAAGTGCAACGGCATTTCGTTACTCTGTTAGTAAGCGTTTGCTAAGCGGTAAAAAAAAAAACTACGCTTAGAACGCGTCTGTAACCGTAATATTTTACGTTTTTCGTTTTCTTTGCGTCTTGTTTTTTGTCGCTCGAATGAATTCTTTTGCGCATGCGTCGTCGTTTTGCGCGGAGAGTTTGAACAGGAGAAGAGGGTACAATGACGAAACATCTGTTTATTACTGGAGGCGTGGTCAGTTCTCTTGGCAAAGGTTTGACCAGCGCGTCGATTGGCATGCTTCTTGAGAATCGCGGTCTTTCCGTTCGCATGCAAAAGCTCGACCCCTATATCAACGTCGACCCCGGCACAATGAGCCCTTACCAGCATGGCGAAGTGTACGTTTTGGACGACGGCAGCGAAACCGACCTCGACTTGGGTCACTACGAGCGGTTTACTCATTCTCCCCTTTCTCGCGACAGCAACTGGACGACGGGCCAAATTTATAAGAGCGTTATCGACAAAGAGCGCGCAGGCTGCTATCTCGGTCAAACGGTTCAGGTCATTCCGCACATTACCAACGAGATTAAAGACTGCATTAAGAAGTTGGAAGGTCCGGACGTCGACGTAGTCATTACGGAAATCGGCGGCACGGTCGGCGATATTGAAAGCTTGCCATTCTTGGAAGCGATTCGCCAATTTCCGCTCGACGTCGGTCGCGAGAACTGCGCGTTTATTCATCTTACGCTTGTGCCGTACCTGAAAGCGGCGCGCGAGCTGAAGACGAAGCCGACGCAGCACAGCGTCGGTCAGCTTCGTGAAATCGGTATTCAGCCCGACTTTATCGTTTGCCGTACCGAGCAGCCTATTTCCGCCGCCGAGTTGGGAAAGATCGCTCTTTTCTGCAACGTGCCCGAAAAACACGTCGTTGAGGAACGCGACGCGGATCTCTCGATTTATGAAGTTCCGATCACGCTTGTCGAACGCAATTTTGATCAGATGATCGTTGAGAAACTCGGGCTTTCGCAAGCGAAACCGCTCGACCTTACGAAATGGCGCGAGCTCCTTATGCGCCTTCGCCATCCGAAGACGGAAGTTACGATTGCGGTCGTTGGGAAATACGCGAATCACAAAGACGCGTATAAATCAATTTACGAAGCGCTCGATCACGGCGGGATCGCCAATTCGGCGAACGTTCGCGTTTTGCGTATCGAGAGCGAAACGGTAGTGCGGGAAGAGACGCGCGCTCTTCTCGAAAAGGTCGACGGGATTCTCGTACCGGGCGGATTCGGCGACCGCGGGGTCGAAGGTAAAATCGACGCGATTGAAATTGCGCGAACGCACGGAATTCCGTTCTTCGGCATCTGCTTAGGTATGCAATGCGCGGTTATCGAATACGCGCGCAACGTTATGGGCTTGCCTGAGGCGAATACGACCGAATGCGACAAAGACACGCCCGACCCGGTCGTGTGCCTCATGGACTCTCAGCGTTCGATCGTCGATAAAGGCGGGACGATGCGTTTGGGTTCGCAGACGACGTATCTGCTTGCCGGTTCGCGTTCGGCCGGGGCGTACCGTTCGCTCGAAGTTCAGGAACGCCACCGACATCGGTATGAATTTAATTATGAATACCGAGATCGGTTTATCGACGCCGGCTTGATTATTGCCGGAGCCAGTCCCGACGGAAAGCTTGTCGAAGTCGTGGAATTGGAAGAACATCCGTGGTTTGTCGCGGTCCAGTACCATCCGGAATTTAAGTCGAAGCCGACGGTTCCTCATCCGCTTTTCCGCGGGTTTATTACGGCGGCGATTCGCCACCGTCACGGTTTGAAGCCCGGCGAGGAAAGCGCTATCGTTAACGACGATTTCTAATTTGACAAACGATCGTTCGTTCCAAGCGCCGCCAAGCGAATACTTGGCGGCGCGTTTAATAAGCGCGTCCTGACGCGCGTTCCAGCGGAGCAGAGCAGTGGACTTTTTACAACTTTCCGGCAAACGGTTTTTGATTTTTGGCGTCGCGAATAAGAAGAGCGTCGCGTACGCCGTCTCCAAGATGCTGACCGAAGAAGGCGCCGAATGCGTCTTTGTCGTTCAAAACGAAGCGATTCTCGAACGCGCAAGCAAGCTCTTTCCCGGCGCGTCGTTTTTTACGTGCGACGTTGAGAAAGAAGAGGATATCGCGGCGCTTCGGCGCGCGGTCGGCGAGAAATTCGATTCGTTCGACGGCCTCCTTCATTCGATCGCGTTCGCCGATTATTCCGAAGGCATGAAGCCTTTTCACGAAACGCCCAAACGCGCGTTTTTGCAAGCGCTCGATATCTCCTGTTTCTCTCTTGTAGAAATCGCGCGCGCCTTTTCCGATCTGCTCAAGCCGAACGCGTCCGTCGTGACAATGTCGATTTCCACGACGCGCATGGCGAGCGAGAATTACGGATATATGGCGCCGATTAAAGCGGCCCTCGATTCGTCGCTGGCGTTTTTAACGAAGTCGTTTTCCGCGTTTTCGCAAATTCGCTTTAACGCGGTTGCCCCTTCGCTTCTGAAGACGTCCGCGTCGGCTGGAATTCCCGGATATCTTGATTCGTATCTTTTCGCGGAACAGGCGATCCCGCGTAAATCGGCGGTTCAGACAGAAGAAGCGGCGGCGGCCGTTGTCTTTCTGCTAAGCCCTCGCTCCAGCGGAATTGTTTCGCAGAAGATTATCGTCGACGCCGGAATGTCCACGAATTACTTTGATAAGAGCATTATTGAGAAGGTCGTCGATCTAAACTGACCGTCGATCCCGCCGACACAAGAAAAGTCCGAAACGTCGACTAGGTCTGCGTCTCGGACTTTTTTATTTCCTTAAATGGGAACTTTGACTTCTATTTCTTCTTTCTCGTTTTCTTGCGTGCCGGAGGACGCAGCAGCAGGTAGAGGAACGTCAGCGGAAGGACGACGACTATGTACTGAGGCCGCCACGCGCAGACGCCGACGCAGATCGGCACGGCGTAGAGCAGCCAGCGAGGGAGCGCCTCCAGCTCGGGCCACGCGAGCCAGAGAAGAATCATAATAATGCACGTGCGATTGAGCTCGAAGAAGCCGACCTCGCCGGTCGACTTATAGCGCAAGACGCCGTAAACGATCAGCGCGCAGAGCGCGAGGGCAATCCATCCGACTTTGGACCGCATAGACTCTTTATCTGATCTGCCGTCTTTCGAGCCGGCGCTTTTTGCGTTTCCGGATTTCGTCTTTTTATCTGACGGGGGAGGGACGTCGGTCACGGTTTCTTTTCTTTCGAGGTCAAACGGGGACAATATCGTCGTTCTTTTTTTGGGAAACGGAGTTCGATAAACTGACGACGGCGCTATTATAGCATAAACGGCGCGAATTAAAACCAAACGGTTTGCGGCAGTTTTTCACGGATAATCACGGTCCGATTCAGTTTGACGTCTGGCATTTTTGAATAAATGAATTTCTTGCGATTGAACCGGCCCTATCGAAACGTATAATCTAACAAAATGTGCGGCGGGCGCCTGCGAGGTTTGTTTTTGGGATTTTCTGTCTGTTTCGCTCTTCCGCGCGCCGCGAAACGCATGAGGAAAACGCATTGATCACGAAACGTCAGTACGGAGATTTTGTTTCGCGCGCAGGCGCCGTTGCGCTTGCGTTGGCAGTCGCGATTTTTTTTCGCGCCGGGCATACGGGCGCGTTTGCTCAGGATTTGCCAAGTTCGGAATTGCCCGGAGAACCGATACCGACTTTTTCCGAGGCTGGCGAGCAGACGATAAGTGCGCAAGACGCGGGCGTTCGCGCGGCCGGCGGCGCGACGTGGGGCGACGGTTCCGACGCGTCGACCTCGGAGGACGGGAAGACCGACGTGCGCTTGCCTTCGTCCGACGGTTCCGACGCGTCTTCCGATTCTTTTGTCGGACCTAAGACAACGCGCTATTCCTACGAACTTTCGGGACTTCCCAGTCAGGACGGGCAGTATTGGATCGTATACGACATTATGCCGTATACGGAACGTTTTCCCAATTTATCGGAGCCGCAAAGCTCAATTGTAGACTGGATTTTTTTTGATTCCGGGAAAGAGTTTTGGCATAAGGAGCCGTTTTGCATTCTAAGCGCGTCGCGAGAACGGCTCTATATTTATCATAACACGAAAGTTCAGCGTTACGTCTCCAACGTCGTGGACCGCTTTATCGATCCCAGTAAACGCGGTTCGACTTCTAAGATTAAAATCGTCGCCGTCCAGTCGCCCGAATGGCGGCTTCGCAACGTGAAGTACCTTACGTCGGCTCCCGTTTCGGTCGTTGGAAACGGCGCGGACGTTCAGGGATGGAGTCTCGCCTCCGAAGATTTAGGCAAAGTTCTTTCGGATCTGGAACGCCGAACAGATTATTCACTTCTTAACGCTTCAAGCGACACGGTTCCTAACGGCGAGAAGTTTGGATGGTTTGCCGCCGCGCCGCGCAAAGCGTTCGCGCGCGACTATCAGCCCGACTCAGAGGCCGCCGCGGGGTATCGCGGCGATATTTCGTCTGTCGACGAAGGATACCGTATTGAAGCGACGCCCCTCCTGTCGACGAGCGGCGATACGTTAGAGACGCTCGTCCATTACCAGTCGACGGCGGTCGACCGTTCTAAGACGTTCAGTATGCGGGTTCCGACGGCGACCGCGCCCCGTCAACAGCTGGAAGTTCAGCGTCCGGAGATCGTTTCCTGCGATATCTTCGTTAAGACGTCGACGCCCCGCGGCAAGTCGACGATTATCGATTTGGGAATGGTTCCGCTTGCGGGAATTAAAAAAACGGAGTCGAACGGCGGACTCGTCGACTCCGTTTCGGAATTGGTTTCGTCTAAGTCGGCGTTTTACGACGTGCTCGTTCTGATCGAAGCGACCGAATGACGGCGTAAAACGCGGATCGTTATTCAGCGACTCCGAATTTTTTCACGAGTCGTTCAAAGGTTTCTTTGTCGACTTCAAACGGAGTTCCGTGCCGCGTTCCTTTCGGGAAGGAGATTAGGTTTTCGACGTTTTCCCATTCTCCGTTTCCTCCGTCGCGGCTTCGAACGGCGCCGTACTTCCCGTCGCGATAGCAGTCGTAGTAAACGATCCAGTCGTTTCCGATCCTGAGCGCTCCCGGACCTTCGACCCAATCCTGCGCAGAAATGCGCTTGCCCTCGGCGAAGGGACCTTCGGGAGTGGGGCCTTGCGCTTCGAGAATGATCTTCTTCGCTTCGGGATAGAGGGTTTCGTCTTTATAGAAAAGACTGTATTTCCCGTCTTTCTTCGCGAGGAACGCGTCGATCGTGTTGTGTCCGGGATCGAAATAGAGTTTGGTCGGTTCAAAGGTCTTGAAGTCCTTTGTTTTAGTGAAGTAAACGCGATGGTCAAGCGCGCCTTCGCTTGTCCCCTTTTCGACGGGCGAGAACTTTCCGGGAACGGTCGACGACCAGATGATATAGTACGTTTCCGTTTCGCCGTCGTAGAAGATTTCGGGGGCCCAGGTATTGCGCGTGTTCGGTTCGTCGGTCATGCAGGGGATTGCTTGCGCGTTCGTCCATTCGATGAGATCTTTGCTTTCGGCGTGTCCGAACGAATGGCCGTCCCACGCGACCGTCCATACCATGTGATAGACGCCGTCCTTTCCGCGGGTAATACTTGGATCGCGCGTTAGTTTCGTTTTTTTGCCGACGGGAGGCGCGAGAATCGCCTTATTCCCATTGACGGCTTTCCAGACGTACCCGTCGCGGCTGACGGCGTAATGGACGCCGTCTTCGCCGTTGTTCATGAAATAAGCAAAGACGTAATATCCGCTTTCGATTCCAGGTTCGGAATTTTGCGCTGTAACGCGTTGGGACGCGAACAGCGCGACTGCCGCGGCGAACAGGAGACACAGCGAAACGTATCGGTTCATGTTAAGACTCCTTAGGCGATTAGTAAAAGGAACTGTTTTCGTCAAAACAGGACGGCGCTTCGAACCGTACGTATCGAAACGCCGAAAAAATTATACGTTAGGAAAGAAACGGCGTCGAGTCCTTTTTCAAAGGCGTTGAGACGCTTTTCCCGTGGCTTTGCCGCACGGTTCAGGCCGTTCTTTCGCCCTGTGTTGGGCGATTTTCGTTTGGAGTTTACAAGAAGGAATTTTAAATGAAACGTCTCTTGTTTGCGCTCTCGTTAATCTTGGCGTTCGGAGCTCTTTTGACTTCGCGCGCCGCCGCGTTGAGCGCGGAAACGGTCCGCCTGCCCGTTACGCGCGACTTGTGGATTTCGTCCGCGCACGGAGAAGAAGACGCCAACAACGGCGCGACTCCTCGGCTGAAAGTCAAGGGATATCAGGAATTTTCGATTCTCGATTTCGACGTTTCCGCCGTTCGCGGCAAGCGAATTACCAAGGCAGCGCTCCATTTAAAACTTGCGGGCGAAGAGCGGCTCTATCGAGTCGGCGTGAGTTCTCTTTCCGCCGAATGGGTCGAAGGTTCCGGCGTAAATTACGCCAAAGAGGAAGGCGTCTCTACTTTTCGGAACAGGATATCGCCCGACGTTCCCTGGTTCGACCGAAACGTCGGCTCGTGGAAAGCTTATCAAGAGTATAACGATATAACTTCGGTTATGTTCGGCCAGGGCGGTTCAGTCTGGTCCAGCGCGGAGTCAAGCGCTCCTGAGGACGGTTGGCAGACGGTCGCCGTCGATCCGGACGTTGTCGCGATGCGCGCCGCCGGTCTTTCGTACGGGTTCGTCGTCTTTGACGATACGGGAACGGAGTTGGAAAAAGACGGCGACGCCGTAACGGTTCGCCTCTTTCCGAATCGGTTCTTTTACAGCCGGGATCAGAACCGCGCCAGCGAACCTTATTTGGAAGTTGAATTCGTCGACGGAGACCCAGCGGCCGCGCCCGGAGCGCCTCGAGATCTTACCGCCGACGTTGATAAATTACCCCTTGGAGACGCGATTATCCGCTGGAATTGCAGCTCTCCCGTATCTGACGGGATTATAGGCTTTACTGCGACGCTGGACGGAGCCCCGATTCCTCAGGCGACGCTGCCGAGCGTCCCGCGGGACGGCGCGCAAGAGAGTCGCGCGTTTGAAACGCGGCTGAGCGGAATCGATCCGAAAAAGAATCACCGTTTCGAACTCGTCAGCGTGAATCGCTCAGGCGTTAAAAGCGAACCCGCTGTTTTGACGTTCACGCCCAGTACAAAAGCGTTTGACGACTGGCAAACGATCGTTTCTCCTTCCGCGCCGATAAAGAGAAAGGCGGCGTCTAAACGGTCCGACGTGCGGCTGGGTTCCGCGCGGATTGCTATTGCGGACGAGTTTATTAAGTTTACCGAGACTGGCGAAACTGTTCCGTCCCTTCCGCAAACATATTTCGGGTCCAACGCGATTTGGAACGCGGGCTCGCGCCAGATTCAACTGAAATCGGCAAAAAATGAATTCATCGGTTTTCAGGTCGTTTTCTTCTCTCCTGAGCCCCTTAACGCCAAGTTCTCTCTCGATTGGAACGACGGTAAGAACGCGCCGCAACCGGCCAATTTCTATCGCTTAGCGCGCGTCGAAACGGCAAAAGGTCAGATGGCCGACCCTGCGATCACGGTTAAGGCCGGCGAGACCGCGCCAATTCGAAAGACTGCCGATTCCGTCTATTGCGAAGTTTACGTTCCTTCGAACGCTGCGCCCGGCGTAAAGAAAGGCGCGTTGCGCGTCCAAGACGGACAAGGAAACGAGTTGGAGTTGCCCGTCGAATTGACGGTTTGGAATTTCACGCTTCCAAACGAACTGAATTTCTTCCCGGAAATGAACTGCTATTCGCTTCCGAGCAACGAGCGCGACTACTATCGTATGGCGCAGCTTCACCGAACGTATATCAATCGCGTTCCGTACTCGCATCGAGGTTCCGTCGGAAGCGGTTTGGCGCCAGTATGGAACGCCGACGCGCAGTCCTTTGACTGGAGCGCGTGGGAAAAGCGATTCGGCCTCTATTTTGACGGGAGCGCGTTTGCCGATTTGCCGCGCGGCCCAGTTCCCGTTGAATTCTTTTATCTTCCGCTGTTTGAAAATTTTCCAGCGAATATTTTCGAAGGGTTCAAGGGCGTGAACGACTGGCCGGAGGAGTCCGCGTTTACACGCGAATATTTAGACGGTTTTGCCGCCGGCTGTAAAGAATTTGCGCGTAAAATTTCGAATTCTTCGTGGGATAAAACTCATTTCTTATTCTTCCTGAACAATAAGATGGATTATAAGAAGAACGGATGGTCGAACGCAAGTTCTCCGTGGCTGCTCGACGAGCCGGCAAGTTTTCGCGATTTCTCCGCTTTGAAGTTCTACGGCGATCAACTTGAAAAAGCGCTTGTGCAAAACGACCTGAGCGGCGTTATTCTTTACCGCGCCGATATTTCACGCCCGCAATGGGAGCGCGATTCGCTTGATTCGTCGCTTGACGTATACGTCGTCGGCGGGGGCGTATTTCGCGATTATCGGCGCGCCGTTCTCGAACGCAGTTCCAACGGCCGGCGCGTCGTTTATACTTACGGAACGACGGCGGCGCCGAGCGAGAGCGCTTATCAGCCGACCCTTTGGTCGCTTGACGCGTGGACGCTCGGCGCGGACGGAATCGTGCCTTGGCAGACGATTGGGAACGACGATTCCTGGCGGAAAGAGGACGAACTGTCGCTCTTCTATCCCGCGACGTCTGAAACCAACGGGCAAATTGTTCCTTCGATACGCTTAAAATCGTACCGACGCGGCGAACAGGACGTCGAGTATCTTACCCTTCTTGCCAAAGCGACGGGGCGATCCCGCGATGAAATTGGAAACGCCGTCCGCGCGCGACTGAATCTTGATAACTCTCAGGCGCGATTTGAATATGCGGAAGACGCCGGAACGACTCTTTATCAGGGCGCGTCTCCCGATTCGCTTGAGACGTTCCGCAGGGAACTTGGCGACTGTTTAGATCGACTTGTCAACGAAAGGAAATAGGAAAATGAAACGGTTTACAATACTTTTTGCCGCGTTGACAGGCGTCTGGCTCGCGTTTGGGACTGCGTCGACGGTTTGCGCCGACGAGCCGCAAGAGTATTTTGAAAAGACGTTCTTTGCCCCGGAAACGCCCGTTGAAGGCAAACTTGCGATGGACGCCGAATGGCGAATTTGGATTCCGTCCGACGTTAAGACGCTTCGCGGCGTAGTCGTTCATCAGCACGGGTGCGGAACCGGTTCCGGCGACGGGGGGCGCACGGCGGTCTACGATTGGCATTGGCAAGCGCTTGCGCGTAAGCACGACTGCGCGCTCATCGCCGTTTCTTACCGTCAGGGCGACTTGGCGTGCGAACTGTGGTGCGATCCTCGGAACGGATCGGCGCAGTCTTTTTTGGACGCGCTCGACTATTTTGCGGAGGTAAGCGGTCGTCCAGAGCTGACGCGCGTTCCGTGGGCGCTTTGGGGACATTCAGGGGGCGGGCAATGGGTCGGCAGTATGTGCAGTCTCTATCCTAAACGAATTGCCGGCGCGTGGCTCCGCAGCGGCTGTCCCGATACGGTCGCCAAGACGTTTGACGAACTGCCCATGAACGACGACGTCCGCAACGTGCCCATGATGCTTAATTTAGGGAAGTATGAATTTGATTTTGGGATCGTTTGGGGCTCTTGCTGGCCGTACTTCGGCAAGATGCGCGCTCAGGGCGCGAAGATAGGCCTCATTATGGACCCGAAAACGCATCACGAGACGGGTTCGTCCCGCTATCCGGCGATTCGCTTTTTGGACGACTGCCTGACCGCGCGCCTTCCCGACGAAGCGGGTTCCGACGTGCTTCGGCCGACTCCCGAGGGGTTCGTTCTGCCCATTGAACAGATTACCGATAAAGAGATTTGCGCGGACGACGTCGTTAAGAATCCGGAAAAGCCGGACGGGAATTACGACGCCGCGGAACGCCGCGAATTTATGAAAGACGGAGTTTGGCTTCCTAATAAGGAATACGTCGACGTATGGCGTAAATATTCGGTCGACTGCACGTTTGACGACACGACGAATCCGCCCGAACCGACGGACGTTACGGTCGATAAAAACGGAACGTTGAAATGGAAATGCCGCGCCGATATCGAGAGCGGGCTGCGAACGTTTATTATCTATTGCGAGGGAGAGGAAATCGCGAAGACTCCGACCGCGCCTTGCGTTAATTCGCGCGAGACGTTCCAAGGGGTTATGTATAGCGACACGCCCGATTTTTCGCTGCCGGAGCCGACGTTTACGATAGAAAATTACGATCCTGATCGGAGCTACTCTGTCGCCGCGGAGAACACGAACGGGCTTCGTTCTGAAAAGGTAGTCGCGAAATTCCGTTTTAACTAAATAAAAACGCGCGTCGGAAACTAAATCCGCCGCGCGTTTTCTCTTTCGCTCTTCCGTATGTTTGCTACTGCGGGAATACGGAATTGACGACGACAAGTTTATACGTCTTTTCGCCGACGCGGATCGTTCCGACGTTCCCTTTAACGCCGACTTTTTTGCCGACAAACTGCTCCAGAACGACGCCTTTCGACGACTCGAGATACGCGGTGAACGTAAGTGTTCCGCCGGACGCGTCTAACAGGGCGAACCTTGGCGCGCCGGCGCCGGATTCGCCCGTCGCGATAAGGGTTCCAGTCGCGTCGTAACCGTCTTTGGTTCGTACGGCAATAGGCGTAAAATTGTTAGCCTGACGGATTTTATTAGGAGCCGCAGTTCCGCCTTTCTCCTTTTTTTCGTTCGACGAAGCGAGCGAAACGGGACCGGCGGCGTCGTTTTTGTCAGAAGAAGTCTCTTTTTGCGCGATTTGCGGCTGCTGGAAGAGGGTAGAACCGGTCGCTTTGCGCACGGGCTTCTGAACCGGCGTTTCGGCGACAAGCTGTTCTTTTGCCGGTTGTTCTAACGTCTGTTCCTGCTTGTTCAATTTGCTCTGCGCCTTAGCGACCAGCTTGGAATTTTGCCGATTCTGACTGAGCGGAACGCCGACGTTGTAATCTTGCGGCGGCACGATCTCCTGCGTCGTCGGGAACAGGGAAGGCAGTTTCGAAAGATTGGAGTTAGACGTCGGCTGACGATCTCCCGAAACGACTCGCGCGCCCTTTTGC
>CADACS010000038.1 GCA_902786505.1 uncultured Planctomycetota bacterium
ACGCCTCGCGGCTTTGCCGCTTCGCTGTTCTTTGGCGCGTTTTCTTTTTGCGTTGCGCGGTCTAAGTTGAGGCGTCCGCCGCCATCGGCGGCGGCTCACCGCCTGCGGCGGGGGCGTTGCACGACGGTTTTTCTTTTTGCGGAGCGCGGCGGGGGTTCAATTGCAAATTTATCGCATTTCTCTATAATGTTTTCATCGCGCGGCCGGCGGCGGCTCGCGCAGAAGAACAGCCCGAAATCAAGGAACCCAAACTCATGTCAAGCAATCGTCGTCCGGAAACTATGGAACGCATTACGACGCCGGCGTTAGCCGAAGCGTTTATCGAAGAACAGCTGGCCGCGCTTAAGGCGCAAATCGGCTCGAAAAAGGTCTTGCTCGCGCTTTCTGGCGGAGTCGATTCTTCCGTCGTCGCCGCGCTGCTCATTAAGGCGGTCGGGTCGCAGCTCACGTGCGTTCACGTCAATCACGGTCTGCTTCGGAAAGGCGAGCCGGAGCAGGTAGTCGAGGTCTTTCGGAATCAGATGAACGCGAATCTCGTCTACGTCGACGCGATCGATCGGTTCCTCGATAAACTTGCGGGCGTGGCCGATCCGGAACAGAAACGCAAAATTATCGGCGCGGAATTCATTCGGGTCTTCGAAGAGGAAGCGCGGAAATTAGAAGGGATCGAGTTCCTCGCGCAGGGCACGATCTATCCCGATATTCTCGAAAGCGGACCGGTTAAGGCGCATCATAACGTCGGCGGACTCCCGGACGATCTGCAATTTGAACTCGTCGAGCCGATTAAACTGCTCTTTAAAGACGAAGTGCGCGTCGTCGGCAAGGCGCTCGGCCTGCCCGACAATATGGTCTATCGGCAGCCGTTCCCCGGCCCGGGACTCGGCGTGCGGTGCGTCGGCGCGATTACCCGCGATCGGCTCGAAGCGGTTCGGGAATCGGACGCTATTCTCCGGGAAGAGTTCGCTAAAAATGGGCTCGAAGGGAAAGTGTGGCAGTATTTTACGGTCGTGCCCGACTTTAAGTCGACCGGCGTGCGCGACGGCGTGCGAAGCTACGATTGGCCCGTCGTGCTCCGCGCGGTCAATACGCGCGACGCAATGACCGCGACCGTCGAGGACGTCCCGTTCGCGCTCCTCCAGAAGATTACGCAGCGCATTGTTAACGAAGTCAAAGGCGTTAATCGCGTACTCTACGATCTCACGCCGAAACCGACCGGAACCATCGAGTGGGAATGACCCGCGACGGCGACGGCGCCGTTCCCGATTCGCGCTCCCGCGCGGGCCGCGACGACGCGGCGCCCGGTTCGCGACGGCGACGGCGCCGTTCCCGATTCGCGCTGCCGCGCGAAACACGATAACCGCTCCCGTTGGTCGCTTGCTTTTGACTGCGCTCCGCGCTCAACGACGGAGTCCCAACGAACCGCTCCCGTTGGTCGCTTGCCTTTGTCTGCGCTCCGCGCATTTGGCGGCGGTTCCGGGTCTGGGCGTTTTTTGCGGCGCGGCTTTTTTTTCTCCTTGCCGGTTCTTACTTCGGCTCAAATTTTGTACCGACGCGTTCGGCTTCGTCTGCGGGCGAGCCCGAACGCGTCGGTTTTTCTTTTTGATTTCGGTGTGCGGCGCGGCGCTAGACGGCGAATTAAGCGGCGAATTCTAAAAACATATTGACACGGCGTCAGAGTGAGTGTAGAATAAACATACTGACGCCGTGTCAGCATAATAAAAAGCAATTGGGGTTTTAGAATGCGAAAAGGAACGCCTGAAGAGATCGCTCAGAAACGGGAAGAGATTATCAACGCGTGCGAGCGGCTTTACCGGACGATGGGTTTCCGCGAGATCACGCTCAAAGAGATCGGCGGTATTACGTCCTTCTCCCGTCCCACGATCTACAACTACTTTGAAACCAAGGAAGAAATCTTTCTCGCGCTCTTTCAAAGGGAGTACGACCGTTGGAACGAGGAACTGTCCGCCGTACTGGAAGGGAACGAACGGCTGGCTAAGGCGGAACTTGCGGAAAAAATCGCGGCGTCTCTCGCCAGACGCGAGCAGCTCCTAAAGCTTCTTTCCATGAACAACTACGACATGGAAGCGAACAGCCGTCTGGAGCTGCTGACCGCGTTTAAGAGGTCCTACGGCCGGTCGATGAGTCTTGTGCGCATGCTTTTGGCGAAGTTCTGTCCGGATATGAGCAAGTCGGATATTCAGAACTTTATTTATACCTTTTTCCCGTTCATGTTCGGCGTCTATCCCTACGCCGCCGTTACGGAAAAACAGAAGGCCGCAATGAAGGACGCGGGCGTTAACTTTTTTTATCATACCGTTTATGAGTTAATTTACAGCTGTCTGATTCGGCTGCTGGGCGATCGCGAAAGGGTCTCGAAGCAAAAGAAAAACGAGGCCCGGTCGCTGTAAAGACGGCGAACGCCGATTTGGCGGCAGAATGAGAGAGAGCGGCGGACGGTCCGGAACTTGACGTCGTTCGTTTCTGGGAATAGGAGACAAAATAAAATGGGTAAGAAAAATTTAGGAGCAATTCTCGCGCTTTATCCCTGCCCGGTCGTCGTTGTCGGGGCAATGGTAAACGATAAGCCGACGTGGACTCTTGTCGCTCATGCCGGAACCGTAGCGCACAGCCATCTCATGGTGTCTCTTGTACAGGCGCACTACATTAACCAAGGGATCCGCGAAAACGGAAAGCTTTCCGTAAATATTGTGGACGCGTCTTGGCTGAAGGAAGCGGACCGCATGGGAACGGTCAGCGGCAATAACATCGACAAGTCCGAGGCCTTCGAGTGGACTATGGGAGAAAACGGCGCGCCTTTGATCGATAAGGCAAAGGTCTCCATAGAATGCGAAGTGGACGGCAACTATGAGCTGGAGCATTTTGACCACTTCATCTGCAAGATCCTCGCGACCTATGCCGACGAAGCTGTTCTGAACGAACAGGGCAAGATCGACTACCGTATTTTTAAGCCGGCGCTCTTTGAATTCCCGACCTACGAGTATTTTGTAACCGGCGACAACGTCGGAAAATGCAGAAAGATGAACTGATTTTGCTCAGGTCGACGGACGCGGAATCCCGCAGGACGGGGCGATTTAAATAGAGGGGCCGATATGCTGAAAGACAAGAAATGCATTGATTTTCACGCTCATCCGGTAACGGACTCTTTTCGGAAAGCTATGGTCGATCTGGGAATCGATCCGATAGAAGAGGACGGGTTCCCCCTTCCGAAATGGAGCGCGGAGGAGCATTTGGCGTTTATGGAGGAGGCAGGAATCGATTATTCGGTCCTTTCTGCGCCCGTGCCGCATATTTATAACGGGGACGCTCCCAAAGCGCGCAAGGCCGCGAGAGAAATCAACGACGGCGTCGCGGAAACCGTCCGGCGGCGTTCGGACCGATTCGGCTTTGTCGGGCTGGTTCCGCTGCCGGACGTGGACGGCGCGCTTGCGGAAACGGATTATGTTCTGGACGTACTCGGCGCGGCGGGCGTAAAGGTCGCTACGAATATGGGGGGCGTCTATCTTGGGAACCCGATCTTCGATCCGGTTATGGAGGAATGGAATCGGAGAAAAGCGCTGGTTATTATCCATCCCTGCCGGGCGCGGCAGCGGCCGGAACATGTGATTACCGGAACGGTCGCGGCGATATTTGAGTATCCGGCGGATACGACAAGAGCCGTGCTGAATATGATAGCCAACCGCGTTATGACCCGTTTTCCGGATATTCGCTGGATCGTTCCGCACTGCGGTTCCTTTCTGCCCTATATGACGCAGCGATTTGCCGGCGTCTCCGGGATACTCGCTTCGATGGGCATGATGGTAAAAGTAGACGTTATGGCGGAATTTGAGAAGCTGTATTTTGATATCGCCGGCGATCCGGAACCGGGGCAGCTGAAAGCGCTTCAGGCGGTCGCCGCGGACGACCGCATTGTCTACGGCAGCGACTTCCCGCACTCGCCGGCCCGCGTGGTCGTTATGAAGAAAAAACACTTCGACGCCAATCCGGACTACGACGGCGTCCGCGAAAAAATCTATTCCGAAAACGCAGTCAGACTGCTGAATCAGGTGAAAGCATGAAATACGTAAAACTTGGCCTTTCCGATCTGAACGTATCCCGTATCTGCATGGGCTGTATGGGGTTCGGGGATCCCGGACGCGGTCGGCACAGCTGGACCGTCGGCGAAGAAGATTCCAGAGAAATTATCAAGCGCGGTCTGGAACTTGGCGTTAACTTTTACGATACGGCCATTGGATATCAGAGCGGAACCAGCGAGCAGTATGTCGGCCGCGCGCTGCGCGATTTTGCTAAACGCGAGGACGTCGCCGTCGCGACGAAGTTTCTTCCGAGAACGCAGGAAGAGATTGAGAAGAACGTGAGCGGTCAGGAGCATATCGCGAATATGATCGACACGAGTCTACGGAATCTCGGAATGGACTATGTCGATCTTTATATCTATCATATGTGGGACTGGCAGACGCCAATCTACGACGTCATGGACGGCTTGGACCGTATTGTCAAAGCGGGCAAAGCCAGATATATTGGGATTTCCAACTGCTTCGCATGGCAGATCGCCAAGGCAAACGCTCTTGCGGAAAAGGAGGGATTTGCCAAGTTCGTCTCCGTTCAAGGGCGCTACAATCTCATCTTCCGCGAGGAAGAACGGGAAATGGTTCCTTACTGCAACGAAGAAAAGATCGCGCTCACGCCGTACAGCGCGCTGGCGTCCGGCAGACTGGCCCGACTTCCCGGCGAGGGCGGAACGAAACGCGCCGAGGAAGACGCCTACGCGAAATTCAAATATGACGCGACGGCGGAGCAGGATAACGCGATCGTAGCCCGGGTGGCGGAACTGGCGGAAAAGTACGGCGTTACGATGACCGAGGTCTCGCTTGCCTGGCTGCTGACTAAGACGGCGGCTCCGGTCGTCGGCGCGACCAAGCTGCGTCATATCGAAGGCGCGGCCAAAGCGGCGGATCTGGAACTCGCGCCGGAAGACTGCGCGTATCTGGAAGAGCCCTACGTTCCGCATCGGCTTGCGGGCGTTATGGCGCAGAACAAGCCCGCCGCGGCGAAGGAAAAGCACGTCTGGTCCACGGGCGATCAGAAGATTGGCAAGCAACCGTCGAAATAAACGGAAAAGAACACGCTAAACTGGAATATACGTTAAACATAAAAACGAGGATCGTTATGAAAAGAAACATTTTGACCGTCGCGGCTCTCCTTTCGTTCGTCTGTTTTGCGGGCTGCGGGAGCGCTTCCCGAACGGAAACGTCAGACGCGCAGACGACGCCGGCCGCGCAGACTGAAACGGAAGGCCAAACGGAATCTGCCGAAAGCCAAACGGCGGCGGAGCCGAAAACAGAACCCGTCGCGGAAGCGGCTTCCTCCGAGACGCTGACCGAGTCGGAAAAGGCGGCGCCCGCCCCGGGAACGCGGTCCGACGTCTTAGTCGTCTACTTCTCCGCTACCGGCGTTACAAAGAAAGTGGCGCAGCGGCTCGCTTCCGTAACCGGAGGCGACACGTACGAGATTCTGGCCGCCGAGCCCTATTCCGTCGCTGACCTGAACTACAACGACAAGAACAGCCGTTCCACTAAAGAACAGAACGACAAGAAGGTACGTCCGAAGATCGGGAGCAAAGACGTCTCCTTCGCGGGCTATAAGACGATATATCTTGGCTTCCCAATCTGGTGGGGCGAGGAGCCGCGCATACTGGATACCTTTGTGGAGAAATACAGTTTCGAGGGGATTACGGTTGTTCCGTTCTGCACGTCGGGCAGCAGCGGGATCGGCAGAAGCGGCCCCAATATGGAGGAGCTTGCCGGGAGCGGCGTCTGGCTCAAAGGCAAGCGGTTCAGCGAAAATGTATCGGAAGCGGATCTCCGAGCCTGGGTCGACAGTCTGAAGTAAATGAGAAGAGCGGGAGGACGGCGCCATGCCTAACGTAAAGACAAACAGTTGGATCAAGCGGACTTTGGACGCCGTCATGATCGCTCTCCTTCTCTGCCTCATGGCCTATCAGGTCGCGGGAGAAGCGGCGCACGAATGGTTCGGCGTGGGAATGGTCGCCCTTGCGGCCGTTCATCAGATTCTGAACCGGAAATGGTACGGCGCGCTCTTTCGCGGAAAGTACGGCGCGTTCCGGACGGTTTCGACCGTTCTGAACGTTCTGCTGATTCTAAGTTTTGCCCTGACGGCCTTCTGTGGCATGTCTATGAGCAGTCATGCGACGCCGTTCCTGTACGGCGCCGCCTCGGTCTCTTTTGCCAGAAGAGCGCACCTGAGTATGTCCTACTGGACCTTTGTCCTTATGGGCCTTCACCTTGGAACGCATCTTCCTGCGATAACGGCCGGGCTGAAACTGAAAGAGAGAACGAAAGCGGTTCTCGCCGGCGTCTTTGCGTGTATCGGGGGCGTCGGGCTATGGCTGGCGCTGAGAAACGGCGTCCAAAACTATCTGTTCTTTCGGGTTCCGTTCGCGTTCCTTGACTATGAGAAGGCCGCATGGCTGGTCTATCTGGAGCATCTGCTGACGCTCTCGTTCTGGGCGCTTATCGGAACGCAGACCGCGCGCATATGCATGAACGCCGGGCAGAAAACGGACCGCAAAAAGAATCCGCTCTTCCCCGTCGCCGTTATAACGGCCGCGGCCGCCGTCGGAATCGCGCTGGCGTTTCTGTTTCCGGCTTCCGACGGCGCGGCGTCTTTTGGGACCGCCGACTGGTCCGTCCCGCAGACGGAAGCCGCTCCGGAACAGGCGCCGGACGAATCTGGAAATGTTTCGCATGAGGACGCCGCGCCGGCCAAATTGAGCGGCGGTTCCGTAGACGACGGATTCGCGCAAGTCCAGGGCGGTTCCTTTCTGATGGGAAGTCCGAAGACGGAAAACTGGCGAATCGAAGACGAGACGCAGCGTCAAGTTACCGTCGGACCGTTCTTTATAGATCCGTACGAAGCCACGCAAGGGGATTACGCCCGCCTGACGGGCAAGAATCCTTCCGCGTTTACGGGTGAGAATCTGCCCGTCGAGAATATCTCTTGGCTTGACGCCGTTCAATACGCCAATGCGAAAAGCGCCGACGCCGGACTTACGCCGGTCTATACCGTCGCCGCCGACGGCGTAACGTGGGACCTGTCGGCCGACGGCTATCGTCTGCCGACGGAAGCCGAGTGGGAATACGCGTGCCGGGCGGGCGTCGGCGCGCCGTTCAATACGAAAAAATCCCTGAGCGCCGCCGAGGCGAACTTCTACGGCCATTACCCGTATGAGATCGAAGAGAATTATTTCGATAATTCCGTTCTGGAAGCCAAGCCGGGCGAATACCGGCAGAAGACCTTGCCCGTCGGCAGTTTTAAGCCGAACGCGTGGGGGCTTTACGACATGCACGGTAATGTAAACGAGTGGTGTTGGGATTATTACGGAGACTACGATCCGGCGTCCGTCGACCGTCCGACCGGGCCGGCGACCGGAACAAGGCATGTCTATCGCGGCGGGGGCTGGAACGACTTTGCCAAAAATATGCGCAGCGCCTATCGCGCGGCGGGCCAAGAAGATATGCGCAGCTTCAATCTCGGCGTGCGGCTCGTGAGGAACGCGGACGGCGGCCGTTCCGGAACTGTAACGGCGGGCAAGCCGAACTTGCGCGCTAAAACCGGCGGCAAGGTTCTCATCGCTTACTTTTCCTGGGGCGGGAATACGCGCGGGGTCGCCAAAGAGATACAGGCGCAAACGGGCGCGGATCTCTTTGAAATCACGCCGCAGCGGCCCTACTCCTCCGATTACAATACCGTCCTGACGGAGGCCCAGGAGGACCGGCACAAACACGCAAGACCGAAACTTTCAGAACATGTCAAAAACTTCGACGAATACGACGTCGTTCTGCTGGGGTATCCGAACTGGTGGGCGTCCATTCCGGCGCCTGTCGCGACCTTTCTGGAAGAATATGACTTCTCCGGAAAAACGATCGTTCCGTTCTGCTCTCACGGAGGAGGCCGATTCGGGCAGAGCCTGACGGCCGTCGCCAAGCTGGCGCCGAGCGCGGTTATTGGCGAAGGGCTGTCGGTTCATTATTCGGGCGGCTCCACGCTCTCGCGCGACGTGGCGGCCTGGCTCAAGGTCAACGGCGTTAAAGCGCGCTAGAACGAAGAAAGCCGCGCTGAACGCAGAAGAATAAGCAAGGAATATGAAATGAAAAAAGAACTGGCGCTCGTCGCGGGCGCGGGGCAGATCAGTATGGCGATCGCCCGGCGCGTCGGTTACGGAAAGAAGATTATTCTGGGCGACAAAAAGATCGAAAACGCCAACGCCGTCGCTAAGATTATGAAGGACGCGGGGTTTGACGTGGATCCTTTTGAGATGGACTTGTCCAGCCGCGAATCCGTTCTCGCCGTCGTCGCAGAAGCGCGGAAGTACGGCGAGATTAAATATCTGGTCAACGGGGCGGGCGTGTCGCCCAGTCAGGCTCCTATCGAGTCCATTCTGAAGGTCGATCTGTACGGGACCGCCGTTCTGCTGGAAGAAGTGGGTAAAGTAATTGCGGACGGCGGCTGCGGTCTAACCGTTTCCAGTCAGTCGGGCTGGCGTATGCCCCAGTTGACGGCGGAACAGGATCGGCTCTTGGCGACGACGCCGACGGAAGAACTTCTTTCTTTGGAGATGCTTCAGCCCGAAAATATTCGGGATACCCTGCACGCCTACCAGCTGGCGAAACGCTGCAATGAAAAGCGCGTTATGGCCGAGTGCGTCGCTTGGGGACGGCGCGGGGCAAGGCTGAACTGCGTCGCTCCCGGTATTATCGTAACGCCGCTGGCTATCGACGAATTCAACGGGCCGCGGGGGGATTTCTATAAGAATATGTTTGCGAAATGCCCCGCCGGCCGGCCCGGTACCGCGGACGAAGTGGCAAACGTCGCCGAGCTGCTCATGAGCGATAAAGGCGCGTTTATTACCGGCTCGACCTTCCTAATTGACGGCGGCGCCACCAGCAGTTATTTCTATGGCCCGCTGCAGCCTATCTCTTAGTGGAGCAAACGGATAACGCATATGGAAAACAGACTGTATGAACTGACCAGAAAACGGCGGTCTGTCCGGCGATACGGTCAAAGACGCGTCGACGACGCGGTCGTTCAGGAAATGATCAAGGTCGCGCTGACCGCTCCGACGTCCTTTGGACATAAGCCGGTGGAGTTTATAATCGTCCGCAACCAAGAGACGATTCGGAAGATCGGCGCCTGTAAAAGAATGGGCGGCTCGCAAATTAACGGCGCGGACGTTGTGATTGTCGTTACGGTCAAGACGGCGGATCGGGGTCAGGCGGAATTCTGGATCGAGGACGGGGCGATCGCTTCGGCGTATCTTTTACTGGCCGCGGAGCAGTACGGCCTTGGCGCGTGCTGGGTACATATCCGCAACCGCATGGGTCGGCAAAAGACGTCGGACGAAGAGATAAGAGCGCTGTTGGGCGTTCCGGACGGATACTCGGTGTTGAATCTGGTCGCGATCGGCGAAAAAGGCGAATCGCCCCGGCCCTATTCCGACGCCGATCTTCATATGGAAAACGTCCATTACGAAAAGTTCTAAGAAACAGCCGTCTCGGTCTGCCGCCATAAGCGCGGAGCGCAGTCAAAGGCAAGCGACCAACGGGAGCGGTTAGTTCAGTTCCGCGCGGCGTCGCGAACCGGGAGCCGCGCCTCGCGGCCCGCGCGGGAGCGCGAATTGGGAGCCGCGACTCGCGGCCGTTAGTAGCACTGCAGTATGAGCCAGACGTTCTCAAATTTACAATCGCGCAGATCCTCTTTCCGAATCCAGAAGTAGATATTGCCGGCGTCGCCGAACATGAACTCGAGGTTCGAATGCAGCTGAAAGAGGAGCGTCCAATCTTTGGAACGTTCGTAAACGGCGTCCGCGGTATAACTTACGTTCCCGTTGCGCAGAAAGCCCATCGTTACGCGCTCGCATTCCTCTTCCATCGGATTCTGAATAACGTCCGGATATCCGAACATTTTAATATGCGGTTCGTCCCCGAAATCCTTTTCCGCGTCGAAATACCCGCACTCGGCGCGGCATTGCTGAAAATCGTCCCATTCGTAATCTTCGCCGTCGTCGTACACGTATTCGCCCAGACTCGGCAGACTTATTCGACTCTCGAACCGGAGCGCAAATTCCTGACTCTGCCAGTCCGTACTGAGATCTTCCGGCGGCTCCGCGACGGTCAGCGCGGCCTCGTCCGGGAAATAGAAGACGCGCGCAGCCCCGCGATCGGTCATGTACATACCCCACGGCTGCGACTCAAGTTCGTAGAAGAAGCTCAGTATCCCGCTTTTCGGAAGCAGGTTCTCTTCGTCGAGTTCGGCGACGTCCTTCAAATTGATCTGAGCGATAAACGCAAGCGGAACCGGCGGACAAAATTGCGGACTGTCCTTTATGCCCGCTATCTTTTTGACGAAGGCTTTTATCGCGCTCTCGTCTTGATACAGCGGCTCGGCGTAGCGCGGCCACTCGAAATCTTTGGGAACGGCCGGCTTGCCGCCGATTCGGCTCGCCGTCGCCGACAGGGGCGCGGCCGGACGCTCGGTCGAAATGCGAATCTCCTTTTTGGCGATCGTCTTGAGCTTTCGCATGAGCCTTTCTTTTTCCTTATCGGTCATTTCCCTTCCCTTTTAATTTCAAGTTTCAGCAGGGCAAAAGTTTAGCCATTTACCGGAACTCCAGTCGGCGGCAAGCGGCCAACGGGAGCGGTGCGTACCAGTTCCGCGCGGCGTCGCGAAATGGGAGCCGCGCCGTCGCGGCCCGCGCCTCGCGGCCCGCGCGGAAGCGCGAATCGGGCGCCGCGCCTCGCGGCCGTCGTCGCGGGCGTCGGTTTTTCTTTTTGGTCTTTGCGTCGCTAAACGCAGCGCGAACCGGATGTTGCGTCCGGCTGGGCGCCCTGACGGGCGCGTGCGCGGCCTTACGTTTTGCGGCGGCGGTATGCGTTGCGGTTTATTGCGCGGCGGTTAGACCGGCCGTTGGCGGCCGGTTAAAGGTATGCGCCGGGACGGCAGTTCCACGCGAGCGACCAACGGGAGCGGTTAGTTCAGTTCCGCGCGGCAGCGCGAATCGGTCGCCGCGCCTCGCGGCCCGCGCGGCAGCGCGAACAGGGAGCCGCGCCGTCGCGGCCGGGTCAGTCGCACTGGAGAACGAGCCATACGCTCTCAAAATTCCGATTGAGCAGATCCTCGTTCCGAATCCAGAAATATATCCTGCCGCAGTCGCCGAACGAGAGCTCAAATCGATCGGAGTAAATTCCGCCCGCCTCCAAAAGGAGCGTCCACTCCCGGGCGCGTTCGAGAAACTCTTTCTCGTTCACATAGCCTCGCCCGTCGCTTCGAAACGCGCTCGTTACCGACTCGCATTCCTCCTCCATCGGATTCTGAACAACGTACGGATAGCCCAGCAACTTAAAATGCTCGCGTTCGTCGAATTCGACGTGCCCGCATTCGGATCGACACTGCTGAAAATCTTTCCACTCGCAATCTTCGTCGGTCAGAAACTCAAATTCGTCGCAGCCGGGCAGACTCAATTTACTCATGAAGGCCGGGATAAACTCCGGAATTCTTCGCGCGGGTTCAAGATCGTCGGGCAAGTCGGCGACCGTCAGCACGGCCTCGTCCGGAAAGTAGAAAACGCGCGCGGATCCGCGGTGAGACGGATCAAAGCCCCACGATTCAAGATCGTAAAAGAAACTCAGTATCCCGCTCTTCGGCAGCAGCCCGTCGGCGTCGTAAGGGGCCGCGTCTTTGAGATTAATCTGCGCGACAAACGCAAGCGGCAAACCAAGTTGCGGCTCGCGCTCCGAGCCCGGAAGAAAGCGCCTGATTAGCGACGATAGAACCCCCTTAGCCCGCGGCGGAGCATAGCGCGGCCACTCGAAATCCTTGGGAACAGCCGGCCTGCCGCCGATCCGGCTCGCCGCCGCCGAAAGGGGCGCGTCCGGCGCGTCATAAGTTATAATAATCTCGTTCTTAGCGAGCGCGACAAGCTTTCGCTTAATCGTTTCTTTTTCCGCGTCGGTCATTTGCGGCTCCTTTTAGAATCGAGCGCCTCAGCGCCGTTCCGGTCAATAGTAATACGAAATGAGCCAAACGTTCTCAAAATTCAAATTGCGGAGATCTTCCTTTCGAATCCAGAAATTAAATATACCGGCGGGCTCGAAAAACTTAGCAACCTTGCCCGTCGCTCTGGAGATTAAATCCGCCTCCAGAAGGAGCGTCCACTCCTTGGCGCGCTCGCGAACCGCCTCCTCCGTCTCGCCGGCGCCGTCATGCCCGAGAAACTCGCCCGTCGCCGATTCGCAAATCTCTTCCATGGTATCCGGCCAAACATCGCAAATAACGCACGGATAGCCCAGCAGTTTAAAGCACGCGCGTTCCTCGAATTTGACGTATCCGCATTCGGATCGGCATTGATCGAAATCGTCGTATTCCTCTCCCCAATCGCGCTCGTCGTTGGTAAGAAACGCGTATTCGTCGCAGTCGGGCATACTCGTTTTGTTCATAAACTCCGGCGCCAATTCCGGGAACTTGCATTTGTCGTCGAGATCGTCGGGAAAGTTAGCGACGGTCGTGAGCGCGGCCTCGTCCGGAAAATAGTAGACGCGCGCGGCCCCGCGGTCGGAAGAGTCGTATCCCCCAGCCCACGGAGCGAGAAAGAAACTCAAAACGCCGCTTTTCGGAAGGAGTCCGTCGACGTCGTAAGGCGCGGCGTCTTTAAGATTAATCTGTCCGAGAAACGCAAGCGGGAGCTCGCGCCGGGGACTGCGCGCGGGTAAGCCCGGTATTACGCGCCTAACGAGAGACGCCAGCCAGTCCCTTATTCGCGTATGGGCATGGCGCGGCCACTCGAAATCTTTGGGAACGGCCGGAACGCCGCCGATGCGGCTCGCCGTCGCCGGAAGGAGCGCGTTCGGCTCGCCGTACGGTATAACGATCTCATTTTTGACAAGCGACATGAGCTTTTGCTTGAGCTCTTCTTTTTCTGCGTCGGTCATTTGCGTTTATCCTCTCAATTCAAACCAGCGGGCAAGAACCCCGGAGTCTATTCTACCGAAACGAACGGCCGAAATAAAGCGACGCGGAGAGTAAACTTGAAAAAACTCGGAATTGGGGGATAATAGAAGCGCCGTTGAAAAAAGGCGCCGCGTTGGCGCCAAATTCAAAGACAGGGCTTATCTCATCTTGCGGGCTGACGTCAAGCGCACGGCGAAACGGCCGGGCGGCCGGACGTCTCCGACTGAAGACAATCAACGCTAATTCACAAACACTTAGGAGTACGCAATGGCAGAAAAAATCGTACAGACGGCCGGCCGCGATCAACTTGGAACCTTTGCGCCCGCGTTCGCGCATCTAAACGACGACGTTCTTTTTGGAGAAGTGTGGAACGAGCCCGCGCTCGACGTCAAGACGAAGTGCGTTATTACGGTCGTATCCCTCATGGCGTCGGGAATGACCGACTCTTCTCTCACGTATCATCTCCAGAACGCCAAGGCGCACGGGGTAACCAAAGAGGAGATCGCCGCGATTATTACGCACGCGACTATGTACGTCGGCTGGCCGAAAGGCTGGGCGGTCTTTCGGTTGGCAAAGGAAGTATGGAACGAAGAAATTCCGGCGGAAACGGAGAAAGCGCGGTATCAGAACTCGATCTTCTTTCCGATCGGCGAACCGAACGTCGGCTTCGCGAAATACTTCGCCGGACAGAGCTACCTTGCCCCGATTTCTACGAAACAGGTTCCTATCTATAACGTTACGTTCGAGCCGGCGTGCAGAAACAACTGGCACGTTCACCATGCGGACAAGGGCGGCGGCCAAATGCTGATTTGCGTCGGCGGCAGGGGCTATTATCAGGAATGGGGGCAAGCGCCGATCGAAATGAGGCCCGGCGACGAGGTCAATATCCCCGCGGGCGTTAAGCACTGGCACGGCGCGGCGCCGAATTCGTGGTTCTCCCACCTGGCGATCGAAGTCCCCGGAGAGAATTGCAAAAACGAATGGCTCGAGCCGGTCGACGCGGAAGAGTACGGCAAGTTAAAATAATCGCGCGGACGGCGTGCAATCTAAGCAAACGCCAAAAGAAACGCCGCTCTTTCAGCGGAGCGGCGGACAGAACAGAGGCCCGCGCCGACTTATCCCCGTCGGCGCGGGCTTTTTTTCGCAGATGAATCTCGTCAGCGAATAAAGTTCGTGGGCGTCCACTCTTCCCGTTCGGGAATTCCGAACGCTTCTTTTCCGAGCGCGATCGACTTCATGAGGAACGTCATATTTCTAGCGAGCGACCGCATCGTCTGGAGCCCTTCCGCGTCCTGTTCCGCTTCGCCCTTCTCCCGGCCGTGTACGGAGTTCCAGTAGTAGCTCGAAACGACCGGCATGCCGGAGATCGTAAAGTATTTATTGATCTGATCGAACGTCGCGGACGCGCCCCCGCGGCGGCAGCAGACGACGCTCGCGCCGACCTTCATGGTCTTGTCGAAATGCGAGCTGAAGAAGAGCCGATCGAGACAGGACGAGAGCGTTCCGTTCATAGACGCGTAATAGACCGGGCTGGCGACGACAAGCCCGTCGGCCGCCTCGAATTTAGCCGCAATTTCGTTCACGCCGTCGTCGAAAACGCACTTGCCCTTACTGAAGCACGTCCCGCACGCGACGCAGCCGCGGATCGGCTTATTCCCAATCTGGACGGTCTCCGTCTCGACGCCAAGTTCGCCGAAAATCTTTTCCATCTCGGCAAGCGCCCGGCTCGTATTCCCATTGACGCGGGGACTTCCGTTAATAATAAGAACTTTCATTCGGTTCTCCTTTCTTCTCTCTTGCGCGGCGCGCGGTCACGTCTCGCGCCAGCGGCTATTGTATCCCAACGGCAGTTCCGGCGCAAGCGATTGTCAAGAGCGCCGCGAACGCAGCTCGGCGAGCCGCGCCTGAAGCCGGGCCGAAAGCGCGTCGAGCCTCGCGCGGTCCATGGGCGGAGTGTCGGCGAGCGGATTCGGGAGCTGGAGATTCTCGTACTTAAAGAACGCCATCGTATGGAACGGAAGCAGTTCGTAACGCTCGAATTTAAACTCCTTAACGAGCTCGGCGCAGCGGTCGGCGTTCTCTTCCGTATCGTTTATCCCGGGCACAATCACGGTGCGCAGCCACAGGCGTTTGTTCTTCTGAGTACAATACCGTCCGACGGCCATGAAATAATCGAAATTCCCGCCGGTATATTTTTTATAAGAATCGGGATCGCAGAATTTTATATCAAGAATAACCATCTCGGCGCCGTCGATCGCGGTCTTAACGGCGTCGGTCAGAGGCACGCTCCCGGACGTGTCGAGGCAGTATCCGATCCCTTCGGCCCTGAGCATGGGGGCGAGCTCGTTAATGAACGCGGCGTTGAGGAGCGGCTCGCCTCCGGAAAAGGTTACGCCGCCGCCGTTTTTGAAGTACGGCTTAAAGCGCTTCGCCTTGCGAAAGACGTCTTCGGCGCTCATGTCGGTCTTAGAGCGAAACCACGCGTCCGGATTATGGCAGTAGACGCAGCGGAGCGGACAGCCGGTAAAGAAGACGTCGAATCGGATCCCTTCTCCGTCGAGCGCGGCGAGCGATTCAAACGAATGGATATTCGCGTTCATTTCAATCCTTCTCCGTTAGTTCTAAAGCAAAGACGAGGCGGAGCCTAACCGCGGGTTCCGTCTCGTCTTAATCTATCAACGTCAATAGTTTACCGCAATCACATTCCCTGATGGAACGTGCGCGCGACGACCTCTTCCTGCTTGTCGCGCGTGAGCTTATTGAAGTTCACGGCGTACCCGGAAACGCGAATCGTCAGGGACGGATAGAGCGTCGGGTCGTCCATAGCGGCAATGAGCTTCTCGCGATTGAGGACGTTCACGTTGAGGTGATGCGCGTCCTGATGGAAGTAGCCGTCGAGCATCGTAACGAGATTGTCGACGCGATTTGCGTCGTCGCGTCCGAGCGCTTCGGGCGTAATCGAGAACGTATTGGAGATCCCGTCCTGGCAGCAGGCGTAGTTGAGCTTGGCGACCGAATTGAGGGACGCGAGCGCGCCTTCGCAGTCGCGGCCGTGCATCGGATTGGCGCCCGGCGCGAACGGCTCGCCCGCCTTGCGGCCGTCGGGCGTCGAGCCGGTCTTGCGGCCGTACATAACGTTCGAGGTAATCGTCAGAATGGAGAGCGTATGACGGGCGCCGCGATAGCACGGCGTCTTGCACAGCTCTTTATAGAAGTACTCGACGAGCTCTTTGCCGATGAGGTCGACGCGGTCGTCGTCGTTGCCGTACTTCGGGAAATCCCCTTTGACGTCGAATTCCGTAATGACGCCGCGTTCGTCTTTAATCGGCTTGACTTTCGCGTATTTAATCGCGGAGAGCGAGTCGACGGCGACGGAGAACCCGGAGACGCCAAACGCCATGAGCCGCTCGACGTCGGTGTCGTGCAGGGACATCATGAGGCGTTCGTAGGCGTACTTGTCGTGCATATAGTGGATAATGTTCATCGTATTGACGTAGAGCTTCGCCATCCACTTGAGATAGACCTTGTACGCGTCGAGAACCTTTTCGTAATCGAGGACTTCCTCGTCGAAGACGGGCCCTTCGGGCGCGATCTGCACGCCTTCTTTCTCGTCTTTTCCGCCGTTGAGGGCCATGAGGAGGACCTTGGCGAGATTGCAGCGCGCGCCGAAGAACTGCATCTGCTTGCCGGTCTTCATGGCGGAGACGCAGCATGCGATGGAGTAGTCGTCGCCGTACATGCGGCGCATGACGTCGTCGTTCTCATACTGGATCGAGTCGGTGTCGATACTGACTTTAGCGCAGAAATCCTTGAACGGCTGCGGGAGATGCTCCGACCAGAGCACGGTAATATTCGGTTCGGCGGAAGAGCCGAGATTGTAGAGCGTCTGCAGAACGCGGTAGCTCGTCTTGGAGACCATGTGCTTTCCTTCGCCGCTCACGCCCGAAAGGGAGAGCGTGACCCAGACGGGGTCGCCCGCGAACAGGTCGTTGTATTCGGGCGTGCGCAAGTGGCGAACGAGCCGGAGTTTAATCACAAGGTCGTCGATGAGTTCCTGCGCCTGCGATTCGGTCAGAACGCCTTCTTTGAGATCGCGCTCAATATAGACGTCGAGGAATTCGGCGATGCGGCCGATCGAGTTGGCGGCGCCGTTCTGCTCTTTGACCGCGCCGAGATAACCGAAATAGAGCCACTGAATCGCTTCGCGCGCGTTCGACGCCGGCTTGGAGATATCGTAGCCGTACGAGAGTGCGAGCGTCTTGAGCTGCGCCATGAATTCGAGCTGTTTGGCGAGATCTTCCAGAAGATGAATCGTCTCTTCGTCGAGAACCTTCGCTTTGTCGTACTTCTTCTGCTCGATGAGGTAATCCATGCCGTAGAGCGCGATGCGGCGGTAGTCGCCGATAATGCGCCCGCGCGCGTAAGCGTCCGGAAGGCCCGTCAGAATGCCCGCGTGGCGCGCTTTCTTCATCGTGTCGTTATACGCGCGGAATACGCCCGTATTGTGCGTCGTGCGGTACGTGAATTCATTTTTGATCTTATCGGACATCTCGTACCCGTACGCGTTGCACGCCTGGACCGCGTTGCGGAAGCCCGCGAAAGGCGAGACGCCGCGCTTGAGCGGAGCGTCCGTCTGGAGCCCGACGATAATATCGGTATCCTTATCGACGACGTAGCCGGGCTCGTGCGACAGGATCGTGAGGACTTTCGACGTGTCGACGTCGAGAACGCCGCCCTTCTCGTTTTCCGCGATAAGGAGCTCTTTAACGCGCTTCATTTCCTTATTCGTGCGCTCGGTCGGGCCCTCGAGGAACGAGGAGTCGCCGTTGTACTGAGTATAGTTCAGTTTAATGAAGTTCGAGACGTTAATTCCGTCGCACCAAACCCCTTCGCGAAATCCGCGCCAAGCCGTTTCATTTTTCATGTTCGTACTCCCCTGAGCCAAATAATTTATTGAAGCCGTTTCCCTTTGCCGCATTTTCCGCACGCGGCGCAGTCGCGCTGCCCGCATCGGCCGCAGCATTCCGAATGGAACTTGCACAGTTCCACGTCGCCGCCGTGAAAATTGAGCGTCTTGCCGTAAAAGAGCGCGTCCGCAATTTTAGCGCGCGCGCTCTGATAGATCGCGGCGACGGTCGAACGCGCGACGTTCATCTGACGCGCGCATTCCTCCTGCGTGAAATGGAGCGTGTCGATGAGCCGGCACGCCTCGTATTCGTCGAACCGAAGTTCGACGCTTTCTCCGGAATCGCCTATCGGCCGAAATCCCAATACGCCGGGATACTCGCAAAGGCGCCTGCGTTTTCGTGGTCGAACCATAACCCGTCTCCTGTGAAAGCGCTTGTAGGTTCCGATTGCGCGCCATGATACTCTCTTTTTTTGGGGCGTCAATAGTTATTGACATATGTCAAAAACTACTTTTTCTCCCGTTTTCGCCGATAAAACGCCGGTTCTTTCGGTCAGACCGCGGCTTTAATTGGCCGCCGACGGATACCTTTTTTCTAAAAAAAGTCTATAATTTCTGCGTGGAGCCGCCCGCGGTTCCGTCGACCTTTTTAACGGCGCGCGTTCACGCGCTTGCGCCAGACTGTTTGGAGATTGAGATGAGCCGTACTGATTTTGGAGCGAAGACGTGGCTGTTTCCCATGCCCGCGCTCGTCGTTGGAACGTATAACGAAGACGGAACCGTCGACGCGATGGTCGCCGCGTGGGGCGGCATATGTCAGGAAACGCCCGCGGGGATTATGATCGACCTCGACGCGGCGCACCGCACGACGGACAATATCTTGCGAACGGGCGCGTTCACGGTCGCGATTCCGTCGGTCGACAATATCGCGGCGACCGACTTTTTCGGGATCGTATCGGCGAAAAAGGAACCGCGCAAATTCGAGAAGAGCGGTCTTCACGCGCATAAGAGCGCGCTTGTCGACGCGCCGATTATCGAAGAATACAAGATGATTCTCGAATGCAAGCTGTTCGACAAGTTCGTCATTAAAGAGGACGTCCGCGTCGTGGGCGAAATCGTTAACGTTTCGGTCGACGATTCGGTTCTCACCGACGGCAAGATCGACGCGAAAAAGCTCCAGCCGGTCGTGTGGAATCCGATTTCGCGCGAATATGTTACGCTCGGCGAGCCTGTCGGGCTGGCGTGGAATATCGGAAAAGCGTTTCTCAATAACGACTGAACTTAACGCGCCGCGAGGAGAACGCCATGTCCAACGCCGAACAAACCGCCGTTCCGCAACCGCCCGTCCCGAAACCGCGCGGCCGGCTCGGCCTGACGGGCTGGATCTTCGTCGGGCTCGTCGCGGGCGTTCTTGTCGGCGTCCTCTTTAAGCTCTGGATTCCGAACGGGTTCGTTCGCGACACGGTCTTTGTGGACGGCGTCTTTTACGCGGTAGGGCAAGGGTTCATCCGGCTCATGAAGATGCTCGTGGCGCCGCTGGTCTTCTTCTCGCTCGTGTGCGGCGCGGCCGCGATGGAGGACGTCGCGGCGCTCGGCAAGACGGGCGGCAAGATTCTCGGGTTCTATCTCGGGACGACCGCGTGCGCCATCTGCGTGGCGCTCTCGATCGGTTTTCTCGTTCGGCCGGGGGTCGGGCTCGACCTCTCGCAGATCGCGTCGTCGGAAGTCGCCGCGCCGCAAGAGAAAGTCTCCGCCGCAGAAACGCTCCTCAATATTATCCCGGAGAATCCGTTCGGCGCGATCGCCGGCGGCGCCATGCTGCAAGTGATCTTCTTCGCGCTCCTAGTCGGCGTTCTCATTGCGAAGATGGGGTCAAGGGCCGACGCAATCGCGCGCGTCGCGCGGCAGTGCAACGACCTCATGATGGAGATGACCGCGCTCGTCATGAAGTTCGCGCCGATCGGCGTCTTCTGCATCTTAGCGCGCACGTTCGCCAATCTCGGCTTCGACGCGTTCGCGCCGCTCCTCAAATATATGGCCGGGGTCGTTCTTTCCCTCGGCGCGCAGTGCTTTATCGTCTATTCCCTTCTTCTGTTCCTCTTTACGCGTCTCAATCCGATCCGGTTCTTCCGGAAGTTCATGCCGGTTATGGCGTTCGCGTTCTCGACGGCGACGTCGAACGCGACGATTCCTATGAATATCAAGCTTCTCGAAGAGCGTCTCGGCGTCCCGCGCAAACTGACGTCCTTTACGATTCCGCTTGGCGCGACGCTCAATATGGACGGGACGTCGATTATGCAGGGCGTCGCGGTCGTCTTTGCGGCGCAGGCGTACGGGATTCATCTCGGTCTGACGGGCTGTCTTACGGTCGTCGCGACGGCGACGCTCGCGTCGGTCGGCACGGCGGGAATCCCGGCGGTCGGGCTGGTAACCCTCTCGACGGTCTTTCTTTCGGTCGGTCTTCCGGTCGAAGCGATCGGGCTCATTATCGGAGTCGACCGCATTTTGGACATGCTCCGCACGGCGGTCAATATCACGGGCGACGCCATATGCACGACGGTCGTCGCGTCGCAGAACGGAGATTTGGACCGCGCGCGGTTTCTCGCCGACGTCCGCGATACCGACTAGCGGCCGGCGCGCCTAAACGTTTCAAACGCTACTCTTGCGCGGGTCCGTCCGCGCCGAAATCCATATTCGCTTTAAGAATCTTTACAAGTTTGCCGTAATTCTCCGGCAGGTGCGGCCAGACGCAGTTTGTGCATTTCTTGATCTTTTTCCCGTCGCGCTCGATATATTCCGGCGCGCCGGGGCAGCGCGGAAGAAAATAGAGCGGGCAGTAGCAGAAGAGGCAGTTGATCTCCTCGCAGTTCTCATGGCAGGGGTAGAACTGACAGTCGCGATTGGCGAAGAACCGACTTGAATTTTCCATAACAGACCCTAACGTTCCGAAACGCGCCGTTTTGCGATTGCGCACGCGTCGGCGAACGCGCGAACGAAATCGGGATTCGACGGATAATAGAGATGCGCGAAGCCGAGCCAGCGCCCCGCGTCGACGTGAGCGCACGGCCAGCGTTTGCCCGACGGCTTGACCGCCTCGCAGTCGGCCCCGTCCGCGTCGACGTCGTAATAGTGAAATTCATGCCCGCGAATCGAACGCGACGCGCCGGTAAGGAACCGCGGCGTCTTCTCTTGCAGCGTTACGTACCCGAACCGAACGAGCTTGCCGGCGTATCGGCACACGCCGGGCAGCGCGCCGACGGCGGGGAACTCTTCCCCTTCCCGCGTAACGATCTTCTCATGCAGCCACATAAACCCGCCGCACTCGGCGAGCGTCGGCAGTCCGGAGTTAAGCGCTTGCCGAATCGACTCTTTCGCGGCGTCGGCGCGCGCAAGTTCCGCCGCGAACAGCTCGGGATATCCGCCCCCGAGAATCAGGCCCGACGCGTCCGCGGGAACCGGCTCGTTTCGGAGCGGAGAGAACGGAACGAGTTCGAGTCCGGCGGCGCGCAGCATGCGGAGATTGTCCTCGTAATAGAAGCAGAACGCGGCGTCTTGCGCGATTGCGACGCGCGCGATCGGGTCGGGCAAAGACGGCGCGGGGGACGGGGGCGCGAAATCGGCGCGTTCGCGCGCAAGTTCCAAAAGGCGGTCGATTTGCAGCGTCTTTTCGGCGACGCGCGCCGCTTCGCCGAGCTTCGCGCGGAGACCGTCGATTTCGCCGGGCAGCCTCAGACCGAGGTAGCGGCTCTCGAACGCGAGCTCGCCGAGGTTCGGAAAGGATCCGAGCGCCGCGACGCCAAGTTCGCGCTCAATTATCGGCGCGACCGTCTGATAAAAGGCTTCGGAGACGTTGTTTAGGATAACGCCCTTGATTCGCTTCTCGGCGTCGTAATCGAGAAATCCGCGAATCTCCGCGATCAGGGACCGGCTCATGCCGCGCGCGTCGGCTACGAGAACGACGGGCGCGTCGAGCGCGCACGCGAGCCGATAGGAGGACGCGGCGTCGGAGTCGGGCTCGAGGCCGTCGTAAAGGCCCATAACCCCTTCGACAATAGAAATTTCCGCGTCGTTTCCTTCTTCAAAGAGCGCGTTGACCGTCGGGGCGTCGGTAAAGAAGAGATCGAGGTTTTTCGACGGGATTCCGAGCGCGGCGCGGTGGAACATGGGATCGATATAGTCGGGCCCGGCTTTAAACGCGCGCGCGGTCAGGCCGCGTTCCGACAGGGCGCGCAGTATGGCGCACGTTACGGCCGTCTTGCCGCGTCCGCTTCCGGTCGCGGCGATCATCACGCAAGGTCGGGTCATTTCTCCACCATGTCGAACGCAAATAGAAAGACGGGATTGTTCGCCTGCAACAAGCGATAGGCGCCGAGTTTGCGCGCGCGGCTCGCGGCGATCTGCACGACTTCGACGTTCGCGGCCGGGTAACGGTCCAGCGCCGCCTGCCATTGCGCGAGACTCTCGAGCGTCGCGGCGGTTCCGACGGCGCGCGTCTTCGGATTGAGCGCGTAAATCTTATCGAGAATCGGGATAAGATCGCCCTGTGTTCCGCCGATAAAGGCGTGGGTCGGGGGCGGGAGCGCGTCGAGGCCGTCGGGCGCGAGCGCGGTTACCGTCCGCACGTTGCGCGCGCCTAACCGGGCCGCGTTCTCCTCGATAAGCGCGACCGCGTCCGGATTGCGTTCGATAGCGAAGACGCGGGCGCCGGGCGCGAGCAGCGCGCATTGGATCGCGACCGACCCCGTGCCCGCGCCGACGTCGTAAAGAACGCTTTCGGGCGTCAGCTTTAAGGCGCACACGGCAAGTTTGCGCGTCTCTTCTTTCGTCATGGGGACGTCGCCGCGCGTAAAGGCGGCGTCGGGCAGGTCGGGCGCGAGCGCGCGCGGTTCCGGCGCGGAGTTGAGAATCGCGCCCACGTACAGCCCCGGCGCCGTTATCTGTTTGCAGTTTTCGGGCGCGTATTCGGCGACCTTTTCGCCGGGATACGAAAGATTGTATCCGAGCCAGAGCCGGGACGACGCCTGAAAGTTTGGAACCGTTTCGAGCAGCTTGCCGACGCGCCGAACGTCGGCCGCGCCCGAAGTGAGAAAGAACGTCTTGCCGTTGCGGCGCGCCGAATCGAGGAGAAGCGCCTCCCAGCCGTCCGGCGCGACTCCGTGCAGCGACAGGACTTGCGCGTCGTGCCACGCGATTCCCAGCCGCGCGGCGAGCAAAGAGACGGACGAGACGCCCGGCAGTACGCGAAGATCGACGAACTCCAGTTCGCGCAGCGCCGCGGCGAGCTTCTCGCAGCCGCTGTAGAAGCCCGAATCCCCGGAGAAGAGCGCGCAGACGCGCGTCAGGCCCGGCCGCTCGCCGCGTATCTTGCGCAGAATAGGAACGATATCCTCTTGCAGATAATACGGATAGGCGATCGCGTCGGAATCGGCGGCGTCGAGCATGCGCTTGGCGCCGAAAAGATAATCGGCGTCGGCGATCGCGCGGCGCGCCTCTTCGGTCATGAGCTCGCGCGCGCCGCACCCGACGCCCACGAGCGCGACTTCCACGCGGCCCTGCCGGAACGTAACGCCGAGCTCCGATTCGAGCCGCCGGAGCGCGCCGGCGACGTCGTAGGTCTCCTGCGCGTCTTCGCCGGGCCGCGCGACGACGTGCAGCTCCACGCCGGTCTCTTCGGCGGCGCGCCATTTCGCGTCCTCGCCGCCGGGCGCGCCGCTCTCCTTGGCAACCATGTGCTTGATATTGTACTGCCGAATGAGCGCGACGTTCGCCTCTTTTCCGAACGGGCCCTGCATGGCGACGATCTGCTTTCCGTCGAGCCCGGCGTCGACGCACGCCTGCAGACTCTCGACGCTCGGCAGAACGCGCGCAATTATGCGCGACCGGACCGATTCGTCGGCGCAAAAGACGGCGAGCTCTTTACTTCCGGTCGTGAGCAGAATATTCCCTTCCGTCTTGGCGAGCGCGGCGGCGCATTCGTCGGAGCTGGCGTACCGCGCGCCGCCCGACCGCGCGAGCGTCGGACGCAAGACGCGCAGGAGCGGGATTTGCGTATCGGCGAGGCTTTCGCGGACCGTCTGGGAAACGAGCGCGGCGTAAGGATGCGTCGCGTCGACGACGACTTTCGGGCGCGTCTCGCGATAGAGCGCGCGCATGCCGTCGGCGTCCAGTCTGCCGAGCCGGACGTGAATCAGGGGCGACTTGCGCGTCGTTTGGACGCCGTACTCGGTCGCGACGCACACGTCGCACTCGACGTTCGCGTCGGCGAGTGCCTCGGCAAGTTCGCGCCCTTCGGTCGTTCCGGAAAAAATGAGGACGTCGCTCATAGGTACCCCCGCTTCGTTACTATTTTATTTCCCAAGAGATACGACTGGGAATTGCCGATAAAAACCGTAGTGAACATATTGACTTGCCGCGACTTGAGCTCGCCGAGCGTACAGACGGCCGCAGTCTCCCCCGCCCGGCCGATATTCTCGACGTATCCGCAGGCGCGGTCCTCGCGCGCGCCGGCGCGGAGCATAACGCCGCACGCTTTCGCGAGATAGTCGGGCCGGTTATGGCTCGCCGGATTATAGATCGCGAGCGCGAAATCCGCCTCGATCGCGGCGGTCAGGCGCTTTTCGATAACCGGCCACGGCGTGAGCAGATCGCTCAGACTCACGACGCAGTAGTCGTGTCCGAGGGGCGCGCCCAAGAGCGCCGCGCCGCTATTGGCGGCGGTAACGCCCGGCGCGACGGCGAGTTCGACGTCGGGATAGCCCGCGGACAGTTCGAGCATAGGGGACGCCATGCCGTAGACGCCGGCGTCGCCGCTGCACACGAGCGCGACGCGTTTTCCTTCGGCCGCCAAGTCGAAACAGAGCGCGCAGCGTTCGATTTCGCGCGTCATGCCGGTCGAACGGAATTCCTTGCCGGGAAACGCGTTTCGAATGAGCTCGACGTACTTGGAATAGCCGACGACGACGTCGCTCGCTTCGATCGCCGCGACCGCCTGACCCGTCATGAATTCGCGCGAGCCCGGCCCGATTCCTACGATCCAGATTACGTTTCCCATGTCGTTATCTCCATACCCTGCGTGCGTTTAGCGACCGCGAACGTTACGCCGTCGACCGCCGTCTTGCGCAGAACGAGCTCATAGCCGCCGCCCGCGCGCAAAGCCGCGGCGCGTTCGCACACGCAGTCGGCGCCGACCGTTTCGCGAACGAATTCCGAGCCGGAAAAAGCGCCCGGAACGGCGTTAAGTTCGGCCGCGGAATAAACGTCGAGCGGCAGTCCGCGACGCTGCGCAAAGGCAAGCAGGCCGCGCTCTTTCCTTTTGACGTCGACCGTCGCGAGCGCGCAGACGCGGTCCCAGAATCGGGGCGCGCAGTCGGTCAGACGCGCGGCGTCGGCGGCCGCGTCGAGCTCCGCGGCGCTCTTGCCGCGTTTGCAGCCGACTCCGACGGCGTACTCTTTCGGCGCGAGCAGAAGCGCCGCGTTCCCAACGCGTTCCGGCTCCGGCGTAATCGCGACGTCGACTTTCGCGCCGGACGCGGGCGGGAACGGAACGAGCGCCACGCAGTCGGGCGCGTTTCGATCCGCGAGCCCGACGCGCGGATCGACCGATACGGTTATCCGTTCTCCGGCAAGGACTTTCGCCGAGACCGCGGCGATTCCCTCGCGATTGCAGATATGGAGCGCGTTCTTTTTCGCAAAGACGTCGACGGCGAAAAGACCGTTGACGTCGGTCGCCGTCGTAACGACGGGCTCCGCGCCGAGCGCGCGCGCCAGACGGACCGCAAGTTCGATTCCGCCCCCGTAATGCCCGGACGTCAACGGAATTACGAACCGCGCCGCCTCGTCGATTACTATTACGGGCGGATCGGCCAGCTTGTCGCGCAGCAGAGGCGCGATCGCGCGAACGGCGATTCCGCACGCTCCGATAAAGACCGACGGCGCCGCGAGTTCGAACGATTCGCGCGTCCATTCGGCGAGCGGAACGGCGCGGCCGCGAATCTCGACCAAGTCGTCGGGCAGGAGCGCCGCGACGCGCTCGGCGAGTTTTTCCCCGCGTTCGGTAAAGGCGCACACGCGAACGATCATTCTTTCGCCTTTCTGAATTCGGTCGAGAAGTCGGGCGCGTAGAGCTTCGATTTCTCATAGCCCCGCTTCCCGACCGCGTCGCCGACAAGTACGACCGCCGTTTTGCGTATCCCGTTGTCGCGCGCGACTTGCGCAAGCTCGGCGACCGTGCAGACGAACTTCTTTTCGTCGGGCCACGTCGCCTTATAGACGAGCGCGGCGGGCGTCTCCGGCCGGTATCCGCCCGCTACGAGACGGGCCGCAAGCTCGTCGAGCGCCCCGGCGCTCAGATAGATCGCCATAGACGCGCCGTGCGCGGCGAAACTCTCGATGCATTCGCGATCGGGAACCGGCGTTCTGCCGGCCATGCGCGTAACGACGAGCGACTGCGAGACGCCGGGGAGCGTAAATTCCAAATCGAGCGCGGCGGCGGCTCCGAAGCACGCGCTCACGCCGGGGCACGAGTCGAACGCGACGCCGAGCGCAGTCAGGGCGTCCATCTGCTCGCGAATCGCGCCGTAAAGGCTCGGATCGCCCGTATGCAGCCGAGCGACCTCTTTCCCTTCGTCGACGGCGCGCTTAATCGTCGCGACGATCTCGTCGAGCGTCATAAGGGCGCTGTCGTGCGTCTCGGCGCCGGGCGCGTAGTTCAGGAGCGCCGGATTGACGAGCGAGCCGGCGTAGACGACGACCTGCGACCGCGCGAGCAGCCGCGCGCCGCGCACCGTTATGAGATCTTCCGCGCCCGGCCCCGCGCCGATAAAGTGAACCTTAATCGCGTCGTTATTCATCTTCCGAATCCTCTATTATCGCGTCGACGAGCGCGCGCGCGCCGTCCGTCGCGCCGACCGCGTCCGACTTATTCGCAAAGACGACCGTCTCAATCTGCAGCGCTTCGCCCGCGCGTTTGCGGAGATAGAACGCGGCGCGCTCGGCAATCCGCGCCATAACGGCGGCCCGAAGTCCGGCCGGTTCGACGAGTTCGAGCGCCGCGTCGGTCGTATTGGCGCCGAGAACCGCGCGCGCCGTTTCGAGCGGCGCCCCGCACGCGACCGCCGACGCCGCCATAATTTCCAAACGCGCGTCCGACTCACGCGAGTGCGTGTTCATAATTCCGCCGGCGACCTTAACGAGCTTGCCGACATGCCCGCAAACAAGCAGCGCGCTAAATCCTTTTTCCGCGGCAAGATCGACCGCCTGTCCGAAAAAGTTCGAGCATTTGACGGCGCGGTCCAAATCGAATCCGAACCGCGCCTTCATAAAGTCGAGCCCGAAGTTGCCGGGCGCGATCGCGATTTTGCGGCGCCCGAGCGCAAAGCGCTGATTGAGTTCGACCGCGACCGTGTCGATTAACGCCTGAACGCTCATCGGCTCGACGATTCCGGACGTGCCGAGAATCGAGACGCCGCCCACGATTCCAAGCCGCGGATTGAACGTCTTTTCCGCGAGCTCCTTACCGCCGGGCACGGAGATAACAACGCGCAGCGTACCCTCGAAATCGAGCGCGTCGGCGACTTCGAGCGCTTCCTTCTCGATCGCGGCGCGCGGCGCGGAGTTAATCGCGGCGGCGCCGACCGGCTGATCGAGCCCCGGCTTCGTTACGCGCCCGACGCCCTCGCCCCCGTCGATCTCGACCCGCGCCGGGCCGCGCTCGAGCGCCGTTACGGTCGCGCGGACGACGCAGCCGGACGTTACGTCGGGATCGTCGCCCGCGTCTTTGCGCACGCCGCACGTTACCGAATCGCGCGTTCGGACAATATCGAGTATCTCCGCGTCGAACGCGATTCCTTTGGGCGTGACGATCGAGACGCGCTCTTTAACTTCGCCGGTCAGGAGCATATAGGCGGCCGCTTTCGCCGCCGCCGCGGCGCAGCTGCCCGTGGTAAACCCGAATCTCACAGCGCCCCCTTTCGCATCTCGTAAAGAACCGCGTTGCAAATAGCCGCCGCAACGGCGCTTCCGCCCTTGCGGCCGCGATTGACGATATGCGGAATCGGCGTCTCGAGAATCAGTTCCTTGGCCGCTTCCACGTTTACGAATCCGACGGGCGCGCCGATAATAAAGCTTGGCGTAAAGACATGCGAATCGTACAGTTCGCGCAGCGCGATCAGCGCCGTCGGCGCGTTTCCGATCGCAAAGACGACGGGCTGTTCGAGCGCCGCCGCGCGCTCCATACTGACCGCCGCGCGCGTTGCGCCCCGCTTCTGCGCCTCGCTCGCGACGTCCGGATCCGCCATAAAGCACCGCGCCGACCCGCCGTACTTCGCGAGTTCGCTCTTATTGACGCCCGCAAGCGCCATGTTCGTGTCGGTTACGACGGTCGCGCCGCTTCGCAGGAGCGCGGCGAGCTTCGGAATCGCGCCTTCCGAAAAGACGAGCGTGCGCGCGTAGTCGAAATCGGCGGTCGTATGAATCGCGCGTTTAATGAGAAACGCCTTCTCTTCCGGCAGCTTAACGCCCATGCGCTCAAGCTCCTCGCCGATTATCTCAAAGCTGCGACTCTCTATTTCCGAAGGCGACACGCGTTCAAATTCCATAACTTACGCTCCGCAAGCCGTTCTCAAACGCGGCGATAAGCGCCTCGTTCTCGCGCCGATTCTTAACGGCGACGCGATAATACCCTTTCCGCAGACCGTCGAAATTCGAGCAGTCGCGTATGAGAATCTTATTCTCCGCCGCGATTCGATATAAATCTTTATCGCAGCGCAGTAAAAGGAAATTCGTATCGGACGCAAAGACGCAAATTCCGAGCGCGCGCAGCCGGTCCGAGAGAAACGCCGATTCGCGCGCGACGGTCGAGCGCGTCTCTTCCGCAAACTCCGTCGCGCCGAGCGCTTCGGCGCACGCGACGGCGGCGCGCTGCGCGGGGCCGGACATATTCCATTCGGGCGCGGCGGCCGCGACGCGTCGGACGTTCTCTTCGTTCGAAACGAGATATCCGACGCGCAAGCCCGGAATGACGCACGACTTCGTAAACGAAGAAACGACGTAGAGATTCGACGCGTCCGCCGCGCGTTGGGCAAGTCCGGCGCGCTTCTTCGAGAGCCGCAAAAAGGACTCGTCGACCGCGAGCGCCGCGCCCGTCGCTTCGCACCGTTCGAGAATCGCGTCGAGGAGCGCCGCGTCGATATTGCGGCCCGTCGGGTTATTGGGATCGGCGAGCGAGACGAGATCGACGCCGGGCGCAATCGCGGGCAGAAGGGCGTCCGTCAGCTCAAAGCCGTCGTCTTCCCGAAGATAGAACGGTTCGACGCGCCGGACAGAGGACGCTTCGAGCGCGCGCCGAAGCCCGATAAAGGACGGCTCGACGACGAGCGACCGGCGCGGTTCGAGCGCGTTGGCGAGCGCCGTAAAGAGCTCCGAAGCGCCGTTCCCGCCAAAGACGTTCGAGGGCCGGACCCCTTCGAGGCGCGCGATCGCCTCGCGGGCCGCCGTCTGACGGTAGTCGGGATAGACGCCGACGTCGTCGAGACTTGCGCGTATCGCGGCGTCGAGTTCTTTCGGGCGCGGAACCGGATTCAAATTCGTAGAAAAATCCAGTTCGACGCCGGGCCCGACGGCGCCTCCGTGAGACGCTCGCGTCGGGATATTCTGGGAATCGGTTCGCATGCGTTCTCCTTCGGAATCTGACGTTCGAGACGCGGCCGGGCCAAGCTGTTCGCGCCGAGCCCCCGCAGGCGTATATCGTACCAGAGCGCGCGGGAAGATTCAAGGACTTGCGCGGAAAACGCGGCCCTTCCTAGAGCGCGAAATAGACGGCCGCGAGAACCGCCAGACAGAGCGTCATGGCGAAGAATTCCGAAGCCGAAACGAGCCGGCACACGCGCGGAATATCGCGCGGCTCGATCGCGCGCAATTCGTCTCCGATAAACGGTTTCTTAACGAGCTTGCCGAAATAGCAGGCGTCGCCGGCGAGCCGCAGTCCGAGCGCGCCCGCGCATACGCTTTCGGTCTGCGCGGAATTGGGGCTCTTGTGATTGAATCGGTCGCGCTTAAAGACACGCCACGCGTTCCGGCCGCTGTAATCCTTTCCGAGAACGAAACTTGCGGCGATCATAATGAGCGCGGTTATTCTCGAGGGCAGGAAGTTGACCGCGTCGTCCGCCTTCGCCGCGAACTTTCCGAAAAATTCATAGCGGTCGTTGCGATAGCCGATCATCGAATCCATCGTATTGACCGCCTTATAGATCATGCCGAGGATCGGGCCGCCCAGACACGTATAGAGCATGGGCGCGACAATACCGTCGCTCGCGTTTTCGGCGGCCGTCTCGACGGTCGCGAGCGTTACCCCGTCGGCGTCGAGCGCGTCGACGTCCCGGCCGACAATCATGGCGACGGCGCGCCGGGCGTCGTCAAGGGTTCCGTTTCGAAGCGCCGCGCAGACCTTCATACATTCGTCGCGCAGCGATTTCGCCGCGAGTATATAGCACGTGAGAACCGCCTCTACGAGCGCGCCGAGCCGCAAGTCGACCGCGTACGCGCCGACGGTCAGCGCCGCGGTAACAAGCGCTGTCGCGAGTACGACGAGCGCCCAGAGAAGAGCGCCGCGCGCGAACTCCGAGCGCGGATTCCGCACGCCCAAGTCGATCGGGCGCGCGAGCCGCCGTTCGAGCGCCGCGATAAGCGACCCGATCATGCGGATCGGATGCGGAAGCCGGCGCGGATCCCCGACGAGCAGATCGAGGAGCAGGCCCGCCTCAAACGCGGCGATATGATATAAAACGAACGTCTTCACCGGAAACCTCGACCGCAACTTCAAATCCCGCGGCGGGCGGAACTTGAAACGAAAAATACTCCCGGCCGGTCAGACGGCTGAGAATCGCCATAATCGAGCCGCCGTGACAGACCAGAACGACGGGCGACTTTTCGCGGTTCTCCGCAACCGCTTTCGCGAACGCGCCGTAGGACCGCGCGACAAACGCGTCGAGCGACTCCCCGCCGGGGAACGGGCGACGGCCGTTCGACTCGATCCATTTCTGATATTCGGGCAAACCGCTAAGCTCTTGATACGTCTTTCCTTCGAACTGGCCGAAGTCGATTTCCTCGAGCTCGGGCGCAGGTTCAAACGGCGCGTTCGGAAAGAGTACGCGCGCCGTCTCGACGCACCTCCGCGCCGGACTGACCAGCAGCGCGCCGGGCTCGGCGGCGAGCCAGTTGGACGCGCGCAGCCGTTCGAGCTCCGCAACGCCCTGCGCGCAAAGGGGCGCGTCCGAACGCATTCCGGCGTAGCGGCCCGCCAGATTATCCGCCGTGGCGCCGTGGCGGACGAGGAAACATTGCGTTGTCAAAAGGCCGCGCGTCATAGGTCGGCCCATACGGTCGCCGCGGCGACAACGGCCAGCAGAACCGTTTCGCACTTCACGACAAAGCAGCCGATCAGGTCGCCCGTCGCGCCGCCGAATTCGCGAAGGCATTTGCGCCGATAGCGAATAACGTACAACGCCGCGAAAACCGCGCACAGAACGCTGAGAGTAACGTCGAACGCGGCGATCGAGCCGAATCCGAGCGCCGCCTCGGCTATGAGCGCGACAATCGCGGCCCGGCTGGCGCCCGACGTCTCCATTACGAGCATGCCGTCTTTTCGAGCGGGCGGAGTCGCGAGCGCGAGTACGCCCGCGACCGCGCGCGCGCCGAAGAAGATAGCGGCGACGGCGTACAGAGGCGGGAAACTGCCCGAATCGACGACGATCGCGAGCGCCGCGAGCCACACGAGCGCCAGTTTAGCCAACCCGATGACGGCGAACGCGCCTATGTGCGGATCTTTAAGGATTTGCAGCTTCTCTTCCCGCGTCTTATACGACCGAAGCGCGTCCTGAACGTCCATAAAACCGTCGAGATGAAAGCCGCCGGAAACGACCAGAGGCGCGAGCGCGAGTAGCACGACGGTCGCAAGGTCCGGAAGATACGCAAAGTCCGCAAACGCAACGATTAATATCTCGAGCGCGCCGATTATGGCGCCGACCCACGGAAGAAAGACGAGATGATATTTCAGGTCGTCCTCTTTCCATTGGAACCGCGGGACCGGAATGCGCGAATAGAGCGAAAAGGCGGCCGCGATATTGCGCAAAAACTTCATGGTCGTTCCTCCTCCTTTTCGGGCAGTTCTTCGACGCGGTCGGCGGCGGCGCGCAGCGCGGCGTTCACGGCGCGCGCGACTCGCGCGTACTTGCGCGTCGCGGCGTCGTAGCCGGGCCCGTCGAGCGGAAATTCGTTCGTAACCGCGACGAGCGCGCCGACCCGATCGGCAAGCCGAACGACGGACGCGGCGGTCCGGTCCGCGAGTTCCGATTCGCTAAGTTCCGCGTTCTTTGGAAGATACATTTCGTTTCCGACGAGATTCGAGACGCATTCGAGGAGCCACGCGGCGTTCGCGCCCCCGACGCCCGCGGGGTCGAGCGCGTCGAGTTCGCACGCGCGTTCGACCGTAACGAACCCTTTTCCTTCGCGCGCTTTGCGATGCTTTTCGACGCGCGCGCGCCCTTCCTCGCCGTACGGCTCCATGGTCGCGAGATAGAAACGCGGCCCGCCGTTCGCGAGCTGGAGCGTTATCGCCTCGGCGCGCGCCGACTTGCCGCTGTTCGGGGTTCCCACGATCAGAACGAGCATTTGCCAAACCTTTCGTATTCCGCGACGTCGATTTCGGCAAAAGTCGAGCCGGTCTCCAAAAGGCCGAGCGCGAGATCGAGGAGCGGAAAGAGCATGACCGCGCCGGTCCCTTCTCCGAGCGCCATATTGCCCGAAATTAAAGGGCGCAGCCGCAAGACGTTCAGAACCGCGTCGATTCCCTTCTCCCGGCCCGAATGAGACGCGATCATGTACTCGCGGACGCCAGGCGCGATCCGTTCGGCGCACAGCGCGGCCGCCGCGGTTACCAAGCCGTCGACGATTATCGGAACGCGATAGCGCGCGCCCCCGATAAAGACGCCGACCAGGCCCGCGATATCGAGCCCGCCAAACTCGCATAACGTCTTGAACGCGCGGTCTTTATCCGACTCGTACTTCTTCGCGTCGGCGGCGTGTTTTTCGAGCGCGCTTTCGATAACGCGCTTTTTGCGGCGAAGTCCTTCGTCGTCGAGCCCCGCGCCGCGCCCGACGTACTGGCCGGGGTAGAGCTTGAGGAGCGAGCAGACGATCGCGGTCGACGGGGTCGTGTTTCCGATTCCCATTTCCCCCGACGCGATCGCGTTATATCCTTCTCCGGCAAGCCGTTCGACGAGCGCGATCCCGCGTTCGATCGCGAGGAGCGCTTCTTCTTCCGCGAGCGCCGGTTCGACGAGAAAATTTCTCGACCCGCGCGCGACTTTCAGATCGAGCACGCCCGGTATCGGCCCTTCGCAGTCGATTCCGATATCGACGGGCGTCACGTCGACGTTCGCGAGTGCGGCGAGCCGGGAAACGGAGCTCGTTCGGGCGCCGAGCGCCTTGGCGACGGCGAGCGTAACTTCTTTTCCGCACTGGGACACGCCCTCGGCGACGATCCCATGGTCGGCGCACATAACGACGGCGGCGCGGCGCGCGAGCGTCGGTCGGTCGGTCCCTTGAATCGCGGCGATCCGGCATACGGCGTTCTCAAAATCGCCGAGCCCGTCGATCGGCTTCGAAAGCGCGTCCCAACGGCGCTTAACGGCGGCCAGAATCGCGGCGTCCGGCTTAGCGACCGGGGTCGTAAAGAGCTCGCGCCTGTTCATCGGTTTGCTCCTATCGTCTTATAAACGGCGGCCATATCGAGCGATTCGCGCAGGATTTGCGCGAGCCGGTCGTATTCGCGCTCCTTAATCGCGGCGTAATCGGCGACGCCGTCGAGCGTCAGTTCGATTCCTTTGCGTTCCGCGAGCGCGCCGACGACGCGCGACACGACCTCTTTGCGGTCGAACAGGCCGTGCACGTACGTCCCGTAAATATTGCCGCGGCAATAGCCTGACTTCTCCGACGTCCATTCGGGGAGCGCCGGATCGGTCGGCCGCGTTAGGCCCATGTGGATCTCGTAGCCGGACCATGCCGCGCCGCGCAGCGCCGCGAGAATCCCGGTCGATTCGACGAACGTCCCGTCGACCTGCCGGCGCCGTTTCTCCGGCGTAATCTCCGTCGCGACGGGCAAGAGCCCCAGCCCGCGCGCGCGTCCGCCCGACTCCGCGCCGCTCGGATCGCTAATCTCTTCTCCGAGAATCTGATAGCCGCCGCAAATCCCGACGACCGCGCCCCCCGCGGACGCGTATTTGAGAATCGCCGATTCGAGTCCGATCTCGGCGAGCCGCCGCATATCGGCGATTGTATTTTTCGTGCCCGGCAGGATTAAGAGATCGAGCCCGGCTAGTTCCGACGGCCTTTTGACGTACCGCACGGCCGCGCCGGGTATCTGCTCAAAGACGTCGAAATCGGTAAAGTTCGCGATATGATCCAATTTCACGACCCCGACGTTGACCGCCGCGCTCGACGCGCGCGCAAACCGTTCGGAGAGCGAATCTTCGTCGTCGAGATTGAGTTCCGCGTAAGGAACGACTCCGACGACCGGAATTCCGGACCGGCGTTCGAGCTCGGCAAGGCCGGGATCGAGTATCGACTTGTCGCCGCGGAACTTATTGACGATGAGCCCCGTCACGCGCGCGCGTTCGTCCGGGTCGAGGAGTTCGAGCGTGCCCAGAAGCTGGGCGAAGACGCCCCCGCGGTCGACGTCGCCGACGAGCACAACGGGCGCGTCGACGAGTTTCGCGATTCCCATATTGACGATATCGTTCGCCTTTAAATTGATTTCGGCGGGCGAGCCGGCGCCTTCAATAACGATAATATCGTTCTCGGCGGCAAGTTTATCGACGGCCGCGCGGATATCGGGCAGGAGCTTGGTTTTATACGCGAAATACTCCTTCGCGCGCATATTGCCGACGACTTTCCCATTGACGATTACCTGCGAACCGCAGTCGTCGGTCGGCTTTAGGAGAATCGGATTCATTAGGACGGAGGGCGCGATTCCGGCCGCTTCCGCCTGCATGACCTGCGCGCGGCCCATCTCGAGTCCGTCGGCGGTTACGTACGAATTGAGCGCCATATTCTGCGATTTAAAGGGCGCGACCCGATATCCGTCCTGTTTAAAGATTCGGCATAACCCCGCGGCAATAAGGCTCTTGCCGACGTTCGACATGGTCCCCTGAATCATGACGAACTTCGCGCCCGGCCGATTCGAATTCGCCGCGGCAAACGCGGATCGCGCCGGTTCGGAACCGCGCGAAGGGGCGTACTCGCCGTACGTCTTGCCGAATTCGCCGCGCGGAATATTAAAGAGCGTCTCGACGTAGTCGTTCGTCAAGACGCCGCGGGCCGGTCCGACGCGGTCGATTCGCCGGTCCGCGGAGACGCACACGGCGGAATCGGCGGCCGCGCGCGCGAGCTCGATTTCATGCGTCGTCATGAGAACGCCGATCTTCTTATCGTGCGCGAGCCGTTTGAGCGTCGCGATAAATTCCAGTTTATACCCAACGTCGAGGAACCCGGTCGGCTCGTCGAGTATGAGCACGCCGGGCTCCTGCGCGAGCGCGCGCGCGAGGAGTACGCGCTGCTTCTGACCGTCGCTGAGCTTATCGAATTCCGCGTCGCTAAGTTCCTGCGCGCCGACCGTTTGCAGCGCTTCGTCGACCGCGTCGCGGTCTGCCGCCGAAAGCCGGCCCATAACGCCCGTAAACTGATAGCGCCCGACGCTTACGACGTCGCGGCACGTCGCGAACTCGGCGGCCGCGCGCGCGGTCGTCATGACGGCGATTCGCCTTGCGCGCTCGCTTGGGCTAACCGTTTTGAAATCCTGGGAATCGAGAAAGACGGCGCCCCCCTGCGGCTCGAGATGTCCGGCGACCGTCTTTAAAAGGGTCGTCTTGCCGGCGCCGTTGGGCCCGACGACGGCGACGATCTCTCCGGAGCGGACCCGGAGGCAAATCTCGGAAATAAGGGGCGTTTTGCCGTATCCGACGGCAAGGTCGCGCGCGAGAAGTTCCGACATGCTACGCCCTCCTCTTGCCGAGCAGCATCGAGATAACGATCGGGGCGCCGAAGACCGCCGTTACCGTACTGATACTGAGTTCGCGGGGCGCGAACATTCTCCTGGCGAGCAGATCGCAAAAGAGGCAGAAGACGGCGCCGCCCAAAAAGGACGCGGGAATAATAACTCGCGGATTCGACGATTTTAGCGCGCGTCTTGCGACGTGCGGCACGGCGATTCCGACGAACGAGATCGGGCCGGCGAACGCGGCG
>CADACS010000039.1 GCA_902786505.1 uncultured Planctomycetota bacterium
ACGCCAAAAATTTCGCAAATTTTTTCGTCTTTCCCCGAGAGGCGCCCGTCATTTGACCTTGTCTTTCTTGGCGCGACTCGATACATTTTCCCCACGCGGCCTCGCGGCGGCGCGTTCCGTCCTTCTTCACCGTAAAACCAGAGTTGTCCCATGGCTATTTCCAGCGACATTTCTTCTTTCTCGCCTGACGACTCGCCCAAACTCGGGCGCGTCTGCGAAATCACCGGAGCTCCTTTTCAGCCCGGAGACAAAGTCTATTCGGTTCTCTATGAGAAAGACGGCCAAATCAACCGCCGGGACGTATGCGCCGCGGCTTGGCGAACGACTCCCCGCCCGGAAAATACGCTTGCATGGTGGTCGACCCGCGTGCGCGCCGACGAGGGCAAAGATAAAAAAGTAAAACTGGCGCCCAACGACGCGCTCACCGCGCTCTTTGTCTCCCTCGCCGACAAGCCCGGCCAGGAGGCGCTGCGTTATACGCTCGCGCTGCTCCTCGCAAGGCGGCGCGTCCTGCGATTCGATTACGACGAAAACGCGACCTCCGCCGATTCCGAAAACGCCAATACGATTTACGTCTACTCGCCCCGCGACGAAATGGGCTATTACGTTCCCATCGTGCGCATGACCGAAGAGCAGATTGCCGAAGTGCAGGAACGTCTCGTCGCGCTCATCGAAGAGCCGTCGGCGCTTGACGGGGTCGAACAGGCAGACGGCGCGGAACCGTCCGAAGCCGAAGAAATCGCGCGCGCGACGGAGGCTGCGGCAAAAGCGACGCTCGGGGAATAACGGGCCGCGGAATTGCTCTTGCGCAATTTTCGCAGTTTTGTTACTCTGGGCAAACGGCGTTCAGTTTGCGCAGGAGGCGCGGCTGTACGTCGGAATAAGCGCTTAACCTTTTTACTCAAGACAAGAACATGCACGTTCCTATGTCCACGCTCGTTTTAACGTTTGGTTCCGTCAGGGAAGACAGTCAAACGCGTTCTCGCAAATCTCTCGGTCTGCGGGCGCTGTCAGTCGCGTTTCTGCTCTCGTTTTTCGCGGCGGCTGTCGGATGCTCGGCCACGCCCAAAGTGAAACTGCCTCATGTCGTCGGCGAAAATCCGTCGGCGCGCGATCTCGTCCAAGTCGTAAATCAGCGTTACGACAGAGTAAAAACCCTCTATGTAGACAATGGCAGCATTGGGGAAATAAGTCAGCCCGGAACGGCCAAAGGAACGATCTTTTTCGTTTCACCGAATAAATTCCGGCTCATTGGAACGTCCGCCGTTATGGGCGGCCGCGTTCTCGACTGCGGAAGCGACGGACAAAAATTCTGGTTCTGGAACGGGTTAGACTCGGAAAGCAAAGGAAACGTCTATACCTGCAGCGTCGCCAACTTCCACAGCAGCGAACTGTCGAGGATATTCCCGCTTGACCCGACTTGGTTCCCGGAAGCGCTGGGCGTTATGAAGATCGACGAAAACGACGTTCTCGAAGGCCCCTCTGTCAGCCGTATGGGAGACGCGTCCGGCTCGGAATCACTCGTCATGAAGATTAAGCGTCAGCGTCCGGACGGAGTCTACACGGAACGCGTTTATTTCGAACCACTTACGGCGGCGGTTATCCGTCAGGACGTCCAAGGGCCCGACGGAAGAACAATCGCGACGGTACGCTGCAAAGAACGTCAGTACATCGAGGCGCATGATCTGGCGCTGCCAAGACGCGTCGAAATCTCCTGCCCCGCCTCCAACCAAACGTTCACAATCGATTTGGGCGTTCCGACGGTAAACGGCCCGGAAGACCGCGTCGCGTTTGAAGTTCCGCGCGACGTCGGCGCAAGACAGGTCGACCTTAATGGCGCGGCGGCAAACAACGCCCCGCAGACCTCCGCGCAAACTGCCGTTCCTGTCGACAACAACTCGCCGACGTCTCCTCCCAGTTCGCAGGCGACGCAGTCGAGCCAACCGTCGAACATTGACGCGTCTCAAATTCCGGAACACGGCAAACTGTCGAAAAACGAAAACACGTCGAATAACGGCGGAATCGTTCCCTTCCCGACGTCAAACGAGCTCGCCGACGTAAACGCGCAAATGGCGCGCGCTAACGTTCCCTCGTACGAAGTTATTCCGGAAAACCGAACCGATTCCACGCCCATAGCCGTCGCGCAGACCGCGCCGATTCCCGCTCAGGTCGAAGCGGCGCGCCCAATCGCGACGACGTCGGCGAACGGTCAAACTTCGCCCGCTGTCGATCCAAACGCATACGGAACGGCCGTCGTTCCGCAAACTTCTTACACAGCGAACGTCCCCGTAAACGGAATTACTCAGAACAACCTCAGCGGCACGATCGTCGCCGCGCGCGACTATATCGTTCCTCCGACGGTCTACTCAAACAACGGAAACAGACAGCTGAATTACGTCCCCGAGCCGACCCTGTCGAGCGCGCCGGTCAATCAGCGCGTCGCGGCGAATGTTCCCGCCCCGCAATACGGCTCTAACGCCGGCGCCGCCGCTCAGGTTCAGCCGCAGACTGCGCAGGGACAATATCCCCAACAGTATCAAAATCCGCAGCCAAGTCTGAATGCCCGGCAATATCAGAGTCCGTCTGAAAACCAGGGGCAATCCGTAACTTACCAACCGAACGGCGCGGTCAATCCTCCGGCGGCCTCTCAAAACTATGTCCCGCAAGACTGGAGCGCGCCAAGTCAGGCTCCGGCGACTCAGTACGCGCCGTCGGAATACTCGCAAACTACGGATCCTCTCGCGTCGGCTCCGTTAGGCGCGACGCTTAACGCTCCCCGCGCCGCGGCGCCAGATTTAAACGCAAGTCCGGTTCAGAACGCGCCCGCCCAAGTCTCCCCGCCGACGACCATGGACGACCCGTCGAACTCCGGAGCGGAACCTCCCGCGCTCAGTCCGGATTTCCCGACTCTTTCGCTCTGACCTGACGCGTCTTGCCAAGATGGAAAACGCCCGGCCGCGCAATGCGTCTGGGCGTTTTTTATTTCAGTTTCTTCCTTCTAAGGCGCTCTCAGAGTTAAAAAGCTCACAAAACCGACATTCTTTCAAGAGAAGGCGCCTAACGTAAAAAAAGTTGAAAAGGACGCGCCTGAAAGGTTGAAACTTGCCTCTTGGGGGATTATAATGACGCATGGTCGTTCACAGCCGCCGACTTTTCGGCGTTCTGCGTGTCGGCGCATTCAAACAAAACGATGGAGTAGAAAATGCAAGAGATTTCCCCGGAAAGACGAGCCCAACTTCAACAGTGCTTTGAAAAAGGCAATCAGGAACTTCAGGGTGGACATCACGATTACGCGACCGAAATGTTTGCTGTGTGCGTTTGCGGCGACCCGTCTAATATTCTGTACATGAATTCGTTCATTACGAATCTTCGCTTGAAATACGGCGCCCCGAAGAAGAAGTCGGCGTTCGGGTTTATCAAGTCGGCTAAGAAAAGCGTGGGCGTCGGCGCTAAGGGGAAACCCCTTAAAGTCGTCATCCAAGAAGGCGTCGAGGCGCTCAAAAAAGATCCGTGGGACGCTCAGACGTACGTCGCCATGGGTATGGCGTGCCTCGAAGACGGGCTCGACGAAGCCGGCCTCGCCTACCTGAACCACGCCGTTAAAAGCGCGCCCGACGACGTCGATATCAACCGTCTCGCCGCGCGCGAACTGGGCGAACGCAAAATGTTCGACGACGCGCTCGCATGCTGGGGACGCGTCAGCAAACTGCTGCCAAACGACGTTGAATCGTCTAAGATGATCAGCGACCTCATGCTCGAAAAGACTATGATTCGCGTCAACAGCGCCAAACGCGGCGCCAAAGAGGAAGCGGAAAAAGAAGAACAGGGCGAACAGCTTTCGTTTGAAGATCAGTGCGAAAAGCGAATTCGGAAGAATCCGCAGGATCGAGGCGCGTTCGTCGATCTCGCCGACCACTTCTTCCAAAAAGGAAATATGCGCAAGGTTGAGGACGCGTGCAAACGCGCGCTGAAAGCGCTTGGCGTCGAAGAAGACGATTATTTCACGCCGCAGCTCTTTGAAGCGCAAAAGGCGCGCGCCAAAGAGGAAATGACGCGCCTCAAGAAAATGTTCGAGAGTTCGCCGACCGACGAAATCAAAGAAAAATTCGCCCAGACGCGCAAACTGTACGACGAGAAAGTCCTCGAAAGCATCAAGTACCGGCTCAAGAAGTCGCCCAATACCTGCTCTTTGCACTATGAGCTCGGGTCTTTCTATATGGCGCACGGCCAGTACAAAGAGGCGATTACCGAATTCCAAACCGCCAAACCGGATCAGTCGATCGCCGGAAAATGTCTCCTCGCGCTCGCGCAATGTTTCCAGCAGATCAAGCAATACAGGCTGGCGCTCAAACATTACGATCAGGCGGTCGAAGTCCTTGACCAACAGGGAGAAGAGATCAAAAAGGCGCTTTATTACGGCGCGAGGCTCGCTCTGGGGCTCGAAGACTACGAAAAGGCCGATAATTATGCGAATCAGCTCGCCGAAATAGATTTTTCCTATAAAGACGTGGGGGGGCTACTAGACAAAATCGCGGAAAAGCGCAATAATAAGTAGATAAAATTTTGCGCGGCGCTTTCAAGGTCGGACGCTCTCTCCGGCGAAAGCGCGGCGTGGGTTTTTCTCCGAAAATTTGCGGGTATTAAGTTAAAATACCGCCTGTTTTCGTGAAACCCAAGCGGCGGCGAGATTCCCGGCGAACAGAGCGCGCCTTCGATTTTCGTATATGCTGAAGCGATAATCGTTGAGTTTGCGAACGTGTTTGCGCATGAAAATTCTCCTTTTTTTGGATTTTTTTCGAATCTCGCGAAGACTTCGTCGGAGCCGTCTCATGAGGCGGGCCCGAATCGGCGTCCGGTCGACGCGTACCCATCTTTTTTCGACCGACGTTCGCTTCCCCGGCGCAGTTTGAAAAAAACGTTGTTACTTAAATTTTTGTAAAGATTACCATGCCTCAAATTCAAAGCGCAAAAAAAAGACTGCGACAAAACATCGTTATCCGTGAACGCAACCGCGCCGCGCGCTCGTTCGTTCGCAACCGTATTAAGGCCCTGCTCCGCACCCTCCGCGACGGCGACGTCGCCGCGGCTGAGGAGCAATTCAAAGGCGTTGCGAGCGCCCTCGACCGCGCCGCCGCTCGTAAGCTCTGGCACAAAAACACCGTCGCGCGCAGAAAGTCGCGTTTGTCCAAACTGATCCTCAAGATTAAGACGGAAAAGGCGAACTCCTGACACAGGCGTCGTTTCGAATCCGTCAATCCGACTGACGCTCGACGTTGCGACGTAACGCAAACGCGCGCCCGCCGATTAGTCGGTTTCGTGAAGAGAGCAGGCCGTCGTTCAGCAGGCTTCCAGCTTTGTTGACGGCGGCTATTTTTTGTAGACGGACCGGGTTATCCGCCCGGGCGCGTTTACTCCCATTCTTACCTTAAAATCGAATTCCGCCGATCCTGTTGTTCCGGCGTGAAGGAGCGTTCGACTCGATGCAAGTTCGACTTTCGCAATTGGCCGATCTTACTGGCGGCGTTATTTCTGGCGATAAAGACTCTCTTATTGAAAAAGCGGCTCCTCTGCACGCGACCGACGAACGCGCTGTTACTTTTGCGACGTCGCCTGAAAAAACAGACTGGAATTCGGTTAAAGCGCGCGCCGTCGTCGTTCCGAAGGGAACGGCCGGAAAGCTCCCCAACGGTCTTGCCGCTATTGAGGTGGACGATCCGAAAGCCGCGTTTGAAAAGATCGCCGCCTTTTTCAGGCCGCGACGCGAAAATCTCGTTAAAAAGGGAATCTCCGAAAGAGCGTCCGTCGCCGAAACCGCGAAAATCGGCGCCGACGTCGCTATTGCGCCCAACGTTGTTATTGGCGAAGACTGCGTCGTTTCAGACGGAGTCGTCTTGCACGCGGGCGTCGTTTTGCTCGACGGCGTTCATATCGGTCCCGGAACCGTCCTCTTTCCCAACGTCGTGATCTACGAGAATTGCGAAATTGGCGCGAACTGCATTATTCACGCGAATTCGACAATCGGAGCCTACGGGTTCGGGTACGAATCGTCGACGGGAACCCATGTGCTCGCGAGTCAGTACGGCAACGTCGTCGTTGAAGACAACGTTGAAATTGGCGCGTGCGCGACGATCGACCGCGGCGCTTACGACTCGACGAGAATTGGCGAGGGCACAAAGATCGACAATCACGTCATGATCGCGCACAACTGCCAAATTGGCAAGCGGAATATGATCTGCGCAAGCGTCGGAATCGCCGGCAGCGTTACGACCGGCGATTACGTCGTCATGGCGGGCCAAGTCGGCGTCCGCGATCATCTCAAAATTGGGTCCGGCGCCGTTATCGGCGCCATGGCAGGCGTTATGCTCGACGTGCCCGATGGCGCAAAGATCGTCGGTATCCCCGCAACCCCGGAAGGCGAACAGATGAGAAAGCAAGTTGCGCTCTCGAGATTGCCCAATACGTTGAAAGAAATTAAAAAACTCGCAAAAGACGTCGCGGAGCTGAAGCAAAAATTGAATTAACGACGGCGGCGTTTTTTTTAGTAACGTCTTCTCGTCTCAGTTCCTTTTTACGGATCGTTTTTCATGTCTGAATCAAGGTCTTCATCCCCGGTTCCTCCGAACGTTCGCCGCGTCGGTCTGATCGCGGGCTGGGGCCGTTATCCCGTCGTCCTCGCGCGCGCGCTCAAAAAAGAGGGCTACGAGGTCGTATGCTTGGGGGCGCGCGACCATGCCGACCCGGCGCTCGCCGATATTTGCGACGTCTACGCTGAAAAAGGCATGGGAAAATTCGGCTGGGCGACGAAGTTCTTCCGCAAACACGGCGTCGAATACGCGACACTGGCCGGAAAAATCCACAAGATAAAACTTTTCGATCCCTGGTTTATCTGGCGGCAGGCGCCCGATTTTTACACGGTTCGCTTTTTCGCCGCCCACTTTTTGCGACGTCGGTCGGACAATAAAGACGACTCGCTTCTCTCGACCGTATGCCGCGCGTTTGAGAATCGCGGCGTTACGATGCTCCCTGGAACCGTTTTCGCCCCGGAGTTGCTCGTGGAACGCAAACTGCTCACTAAACGCGCCCCGTCCGCCTCGCAGTGGCAGGACGTCTTTTTCGGATGGAAACTCGCTCGCGATATGGGACGGCTTGACGTCGGTCAGAGCGTCTCCGTAAAGAATCGCGCCGTTCTCGCCGTAGAAGCTATTGAGGGAACCGACAGCGCTATTCGCCGTGCGGGCGAACTCTGCAAAAGTAAGAAATTCGTCGTCGTTAAAGTCGCCAAACCTCAGCAGGACATGCGGTTCGACGTTCCGACCGTCGGCATGGGCACACTGAAGACAATGGCGGAATCCGGCGCCGCAGTACTTGCCGTCGAAGCGAAACGTACGCTTTTTATCGATAAAGAGGAGACGGTCGCGTACGCCGACGCGCATAACATTTCCATTGTGGCGCTAATCGAAGAAGACGTCGACAACCCCGCGACGGAAGCCGAATTTGAGGCGCAAAGCGTCGGAAGACTCGTTCCGGGCGTCGCTTCTTCGACAAACGCAGAATAACGAAACTACGTCAAACGGCAGACGTCGTCGACGCCCGCCGTTTTCGTCTCATCCGGTCGCGTACGCCCTATGCGGCCCCATTATTCCAGCGAGAGGTACGTGTCATGAAATTTTACCGTTCGTTCGTCGCCGCGTTTGCCTTGTTCGCCGCGTTTACGGCGGCAAACGCTTTTTCTTTTGACGTCGTTAATCTTTGGCCGTCAACGCCTCCGGGGGACAAGCCGGAACAGTACCAAGACGCCGGAGGAGAATGGTATATCCCGCGAATTGAATTCTGGCGTCCGGAAAAACAAACGACCGACGCGTGCATCATCATTAGCTGCGGCGGCTGCTACAACGGCGTGGCCTATGAAGTTGAAGGCGTTATGCCGCGCGACTTTTTCCTCGATCACGGCGTCGCCGTCGTCATGCTCTGGTACCGCACGCCCCGCCGTCCGAACGTTCCAAAACATTTTGCCGCGTGGCAGGACGTTCAGCGCGCCGTGCGAATTGTAAGAGCGCATGCGAAAGAATGGAATATCGACCCCAATAAGATCGGCGAAATGGGATTCTCCGCGGGCAGTCATTTGTGCCTCATGGCGGCGACGTCGAGTATGACAAAGACGTACGAACCTGTCGACGATATTGACAAGCTCCCGTGCAACGTTAATTTCGCGATTCCCGTCTATCCCGCGTACGCGCTCACCGACGGCGTCGACAATCCCAATACGGGAAAAGGCGTCGACGCTGAGCTTGTCGACGACTTCAAATTTGACGCGCAAACCTGCCCCATGTGCTTTATTCATGGGGACGGCGACGATTACTCCGCTATGGCGTCCATGAAGGTCTATCAGCGTCTCAAAGGAATGGGAATCCCTGGCGAAGTCCACATTTACGCCTACGCCAATCACGCGTTCCGCAACTGCGGTCCGGACGCGCCCATCCTCAAATATCCGCAACGCGTCTTCGAATGGATGCAGACGTTAGGTTTCGTCGAAGCGCCTGAAAGCGCCAAGGTTGAACACTAAATCATTGCTGCGGGCGCGCTGTTTTCCGGTCTTTCTGCAATGGTCGCCCTGTTTCGTTAAACAGGGCGACGCGCTTCTAACGACGTTTTAAAAAGACCTTCGCTCCACTTTCATTCGCGCTGCCGCCAGGCGATTGACGCTTGAATTGACTCTCGCCTTTCAGTAAAACCGGTATAACATCGCGTCAAGTATGTCGTAAACGGTATTATACATTGTTATCCTTATTTCCATGAGTGATTATAACGTCTTCATATTCTTATAATTCACTTTGAATTAAACAAAAAAGAGCATTTTCTAAAAAAAACTTGCGTACAACTTGTTGCATATTGACTTCAGAATTCGTCTAATTACACTAGAGTAGCAGTGGAGATAGGCCTAAAATGCCAGAGCGAGCCTTTTTGGCAGTAATAGAGCCTTTTCGAAAAAAGTATCGTTTTTTTTCATTTTTCCCACAAATAAAGGATCCACAATGAACGCTAACACTCAATCTCGACGCGGCTTCACGCTCGTCGAACTCCTGGTCGTTATTGCCATTATCGGCATTTTGATCGGGCTCCTCCTTCCCGCTGTCCAAGCGGCCCGTGAAGCGGCTCGCCGAATGCAGTGCACGAACAACCTTAAGCAGTTCGGCCTTGCCTTCCAGAACTACCACGACGCCAACAACGCCTTGATGGCCGGTACGAACGGCGCCAACGGGTTTACTTGGGCGTATAAGGTTCTGCCTTACATCGAACAGGCTTCTCTCTATCAAACGATCGACTGGAATCCGCCGACCTACGCCGGAACGGCCAACAACTCTGCGGTCTTCAACGCAAAGAACCGCATCAGCATGTTCAGCTGCCCCAGCGACAATCCGCAGGCTTACGTTCCCGATTCCGACCCGACGTCGACCTATCGCGGCCGTTACCTCGGCAACTACCTCGTGAGCGTCGGAAGCACCGCTTGGTACGACACGATCGGAACGGAACGCGGAGTTAACTGGTGGGTTGACGAACTTGACGTCAACGGATACGCCAAGCATCACGGCGCTTTCTTCGGCGGCCACTACCAGAGCGGTTCACACGGAACCTATCAGAACTGGGCCTGCGCCGTCGACGGCACGTCGAATACGGCGATCATGAGCGAGCTCCTCATCGGCGAATTTGCGCCCACCTCTCCCGGCGGAAATGCCCGTCAGGATACGCGCGGCGTCTTCTGGCGCGCCTGCTTGACCCCGTTCTATACCCACTACAATACGCCGAACTCCAGCTATCCGGACAAAATGCTCTACGACTACTGCCGTTGCGTCAACAACGAAAAGCTGGGTCGTCCTTGCAAAGACTACAAATACGAAATCGTCGATAACGGCGGCGTTGCCGAAGACGTCGCGTGGGTTTCCGCGCGCAGCCGTCACAGCGGCGGCGTTAACTGCGTCTACGCCGACGGTTCTGTTCACTTCATCAGCGATACGATTAACGTCGACGTTTGGCGCGCTCTCGGCTCCACTCAGGGCGGCGAAACGACCGTGACCCCGTGATCGGGCTAAATTTTTGCGTTTGCCGTCCCTCGGTTTAACGTTGGTCGGCGCGCCTTCTTCCTTCAAGAGCGGTTACGCGTCCTCGCATGTGTAGCCGCTCTCATTTTAAGAGACCGTAAAAATGAAAAAGTTTATTTTATCCCTTTCGTTCATCTTCATTATTTCGCTCGTCGTAGGATGCGCTCCTAAAGACAGACGCTGCGTCGTTTCCGGAACCATTACCTCCGACGGACAGCCGCTTCCTACCGGCGTAGTCAATTTCTCGCCTATCGACCCCGACCCGACCAAAAGCGTCGTGGGGGCCAGCGCCGATATTGTAAACGGTCAGTACGCCATTTCCCCGGAAACCGGTCTGCTTGCCGGAAAGTACAAGGTAACCGTAAACTGCATCGCGCTGCGGCATAAGAAGACCGGCGAATTTGTCGATCCGTACGACGTCAAAGACGGCAAGATCGAGCCGACCGAATGCGAAGACGTCGACCTTGTTCCGCCTAAGTTTGGGCGCGATTCGGAAGTCGTTTTGGAAGTCGGCAACCAAAAGACTATGACGTTCGATATTACAATGGTCTCTGAATGACCTGAGGTTGTCGACGGCGATCGTCTCCTAGTGCGGCTGCGCGTCGTTTATCGCCGCGCAGCCTTTTTTATGAGGCGTTCGTCCGACATAATTATTAAGCGTATCGCTTGACGTCCGCTTCATACTTTTGGAAGGTTATTATGAAAAGATCGAAATCGGCCTGCTGGGCGCTGTTATTGCTGGTCGTCGTCGCGGTTTCCGTCGGCTGCAATCGGGAGCGGCGCTGCCTCATATCGGGCGTCGTCCTTTCCGAGGGCAAACCGGTTGAAACGGGCATTATTAACTTTATTCCGGAGGACCCGGACCCAACCAAAAGCGTCGTGGGCGCAACCGCCGATATAATCGACGGACATTACGCGGTTTCTAAATCGATGGCTCTTCTTCCCGGCAGATACAAGGTATGCGTCTTTTCAGACCAAATCAGGAGCAAGGAAACGGGCGAACTTGTCGATCCTTACGACGTTAAAGACGGATTTGTCAATCCTCTTTCCGTCGTTCATGAAGATCTCGTTCCCCCAAAATTCGGGAGAGAGTCGGAGCAGTATCTTGACGTCGGAGAAGACAAAGAGATGGTTTACGATATAAAAATGTTCTTCGACTGACGCGGCCATAAAGTCTCCAATTTATAAACCGTTTGCGCGTATTTTCTTACCTGCAAACGGTTTTTTCTTTCTTTGACGACTAAAAATGGAATGGCGTCAAAAAACCGTAAAAAAATAAAAAAAAGCTAAACTTTAATCCGTACTGTTGCCGCCGTCTCAGACTTAAGATATAATCAGAAAAGATTATGACTTTGACGCACAAAGCGGCGCCGTTTGACAAAAAGCGGCCCGCTTCGACAGACGTCTGCGAGTCTTTGAGAATCTACCCCCACTAAATTCAATTTAGCAAAGGACAAAAATGAAAAACGATCGATCGCGACTCAATCGACGCAAGTTTTTAGCGGCGTCCGCATGCGCAATTTCCGCGCCTCTCTTCATGCCGGGCCGTATCTTCGGATTCAACGGCGGCGTGTCGCCGAGCAATAAGATCAATCTGTTCCACATCGGGCTTGGCAATCGCGGCAACGAATTGTTGGGCGGGTTCCTCGGCAATCCGAACTACCACGTTTTGGGCGTTTGCGACTGCTATAAGGACCATCTCGACAGAGCCGCCGACCGCGTCAACAACCACTATAAGAACGACGCGGCTGCGAAGTACGCGCATTATGAAGACGTTCTCGTTCGCGACGACGTCGACGCGATTGTCTGCGCGTGCCCCGACCACTGGCACACCAAGATTTCCGTCGAGGCCTGTCAGGCTGGCAAAGACGTTTATTGCGAAAAACCGTTGACCCTTACCCCGCAGGAATCTCGAATCATCGTTAAGGCCGCGCGCAAATACAACCGCGTCTGCACGAGCGGTTCTCAGCGCGTTATGGAAGATTACGGCTACATGACCCCGATCATCCAGAGCGGAGCGATCGGCGAAGTTAAGGAAGTCTTTGTCGGCCTTGGCGATCCGCCGCGACATTGCTATCTCCCCGAACAGCCGATTCCGGAAGGTTTCGATTGGGACCGTTGGCAAGGTCAGGCGCCGGTCGGCCCGTATAACAGCGAACGCTGCTCCGGAAATTACGGCGGCGGTTGGCGTCGTTACGGCGATTACGGAACCGGCTTCCTCGCCGACTGGGGCGCCCATAAATTCGGCGGCGCGCTCTACAATATGGGTATGGATCTGGAAGAACCGGTCGAAATTCTGCCTGCCGGATACGAAGGTTCCAAATATCTCTGCGCAGTTTATAAGAACGGCGTCAAAATCTATCACGCGTGGAACGGGCCTTACGACATTACGTTCATCGGAACCGAAGGAACCTACGAACATCAGAAGACGAAGCTCAACCCGCTGAAGCCGGTCGACGTCCGACGTTACTCCGGCGGCGCGACCAATATTGCCGACGATTTCGCGTTCTGCGTCCGCAACCGTCTCCGACCGTTCCAGGATTTCGAATACGGCGCGAAAACGGCGACTCTGTGCCAGCTCATGGCGATTGGACACAAGCTCAACCGTCGCCTCCGTTGGGACGCCGCAAAGTGCCAGTTCATCGACGATCCCGAGGCGAACCGTCACGTCAAACGCGTTCAACGCGCTCCGTACGTCATTCCGGAAGTCTGAGCGGCGTCGTTCTTTCCCATCACATTACCCACAAACGCGTAAGCGTAGAAATATAACAGGAATACCCAGATGAAACATATTTGGAAAAAGTTCGCGTTCGCCGTCGCCGCAACGGTCGCTCTTTGCGCTCTCTCCGGCCAGGCGTTTGCGCAGGAAGCCGCCAATAAACTGTCGGAATTCCTTCCCAAGATGGCGCCGCAAAACATGGCGGACGAAGGACAAGTTCGAGAAATGGAAGCCGCTCAGCAAGGCTGGATGTACTACTGCCTGCAAGACGCGGCGAAATCGAAAGAGCTGCGCGCCGAATCGATTAAAGCGATGTGCGACGCGCTCGAATCGGACGCGCCCGTCGTAACGAAACAGTGGCTCCTGCACGTCATGCAATGGGTCGGCGACGATTCCTGCATCGGCGCGGTCGCCCCGCTCCTCAAGAGCGACGATCCCCGACTCGTCGACGGCGCCGCGCGCGTCCTCGCGCAAATCCCGACGGAAGCCGCTCTTAACGCGCTTAAGGTCGACGAGAACAAATTCGCGTCTTATATCAAGTCGCGGAACGTCGATATTGAAGTCGGAGTCGAAACGGAACTTCCGCTCGCGCTTCCGAATCTTTCCGACGCCGATTTCGCCGAATACATGAAAGGATTCGACAAGCTCTCCGACGACGATAAAGCCCGCGCGCTCGGCGCCGTTCGCGTTCGCAAAGCGAAGGAGTCTCTTGCCACGGCTGTCGCGTGCGTCGATTCTGAAAACGATCAGGTCAAACGAGCCGCCTTGCTGGCGATCGAACGAATCGGGTCCGCTAAGGAATTCGACGTCCTCTATCAGCAGCTTAAAACCTTTGATCGCGGATTCGTCGTTCGTATTATGAAGAACGTCGTTGGCGACGATTTCGACGCCGCCGTTGTTAACGCGCTCAAAAAGGAAACGGACGGAGGCCTGATGGCCGCGTTGGCCGACGTAGTCGGAGGACGCTACATTAAATCGGAAGTCGGAACTCTTCTCGCGCTCGCGAAAAAAGACGACTGCCCCGCGCGTCTGGCTCTTATCTCCGCCGCCGAACGCCTTGCGACCAAAGATAATATCGGCGATTTCGTCGACGCCGCGCTCGCTATTTCCGACCGCGGCGACCGCGACCGCGCCGAGCAGATTCTCTCTCGCCTCTGCGACGGCGACGCGACTCAGGTCGTCGCTAAGATGAACAATCAGAACGGCGTTCAGCTCTTTATGCTCCTTGGCCGTATCGGCGGCGACGCCGCGCTCGAACAAATGGATCGCGCGCTCAGCTCGAACGACGCGGCCGCGAAAGCGCTCGCCGTGCGCGCCATGTGCAATTGGCCTAACGCCGTCGTTTGGGAAAAACTCCTTGCCGCCGCTCAGGATAAATCGTATCCGGAACAGCTTCGCGTCCAGGCGCTCCGCGCGTTCATTCGCGTCGTCTCTCTTCCCGACGAACAAGACGGAATCGACATGTCCGGCAAAGACAAACTCGCCAACCTGAAAAAAGCGTTTGAACTCGCGACTCGCGACGACGAACGCAATTTGGTTCTCGAACGCGTCGGCGCCGTACGCGAACCCGAATCCGTCGAATTCGCGCTCCAGTACGTCGATACAAAAGCTCTTTCGGATAAAGCGATTAACGCGGTTCTCGACCTTGCCCACCACGACTATCTGCGCAAAGAGAATAAAGACCTCTTTATCAAAGCGCTCGACGTCGTTCTGGAAAAAGGCAATCAGGGTCAGAAAGACCGCGCCGCCGGTTATAAGAGCAATATCCGCTGACACGCTCCGCGTTTAACAAACGCAGGACAATAACCTCAAAGCCGTCGAAGATCTTTCGGCGGCTTCTTTTTTTGAAACAAACGGCGCCAAGAAATGAAATACGGAGAGGCGCAAACCTCTCCGTAACAATAAGTTCTCAGCGGTCAGGTTTCGCTCGCGCTAGCCCGTAGCCTACCGGGATCTGTATCCCATATACTCGTCAAGAAAACCTGAACGCGCGCCGAATTCGTTCTCTTCCGCGCCGCGTTTGACCGCAAAAAAGTCCAAGGCCTCTTTTACCGTCATTTTCTGCCGCATGATACAGCCAAGCTGAGCGTAATTCTCCGGCCCGGCAAGCGTTTGCTCTTCCCGTTCGTTGAGCCGCAGCGTCGCGGAACTGGCGCGTAACGTTCGCGCGCCGTTCTCGTCGCGGCCTTGCAATAAGTACAGCACGTCGCCGGCGGCGTTCGCTTTTGTTAAATCGTAACCAAGCGTATCTCTTTCATAAAGCGCAATTTCGGCGATCAGACCGCCGCCGTCTGTCGGCTTGCGGTTCGCGCGATTAAAGCAAACGACAAGCTTGAGCGATTTAAACTCAGTACAGAAGTTAAAATCGCCGGTAGAGTCCATAAACCCGGCAAGCGGGCCTTTTCCGGAGTAATCGGGAGCGATCGCGTTAATAATCGCGATACTTTTCCCGGCGCGGGACGTCTGAGTCTTGGTCGGACGCGACGTTTTCTTCCATGTCCCGTCAGGCTCGCTGTAATACCCAAATCCCGTTTCGTAATCGTAGGCGTTCTTGTATTTTCCTTCGGAATCAAGCTTGACGGTCATTGCGACGGCGCCCTTGCAATAGTCGTGGAGGCCCCATACGTCGATTGCGGCGCGAATCGGATCTATTGCGGACGCGGAACAGACCCAAACGTCGACGCCGTTATCGGTTAACGCTTTCCAAAGTTCTCGCGTATTCTCCGTAACGCTAACGCCGGACGTCCACTCGATCGAAACAGGACCTACGTTGGAAGGGATATCCTTAGGACTCTCCCAAACAACCGAACTCGACTCGACCTTCCCGTACTTCTCGCATGAACGGCGCGACAAATCATAGACTTCGCTCTCCGTCATTCCGCTGAACCAATAAATAATCCACGGCCACGCGACTTCGAGCGGTTCCACGTCGCAAACCAAATCGTAGGACAGTCTCATCTTAGCGGCGAACTCTTGCCAGTCGGGCTCGGCGTGCAATTCCGCAAGCTGCTCTTCGGGGAGCCCTGCCGGAGTAAAAGGCCCGTATTTCGCCCACAGCCGTTCATAAGCCCTGGAAATATCGGCTATAAGACCCGCATACGAACCTTTGATATATCCGTAACTCGACAAATCCGCCTCCGGATCAGACAGGTCTGTCAAGAGAATCTGCTCAAGGGCGTCCGGCTGAATTGCAAACGCCATCGTTTCAAGCTGATAGACGATCAGCTGTTCTTCTACGTCGAAAATCGCGCTCGTATTGTCGAAATCGAAAACGACATAGGAATCGCCGTCGTAAGAAACAGAATCGGAACCGTATCGGTCGAGGAATTCATTAAGCGCGCGTTTGACGTCGGGCGCCCAATCGGAACGCTCCAGTCGCGCGCGCTTAGCCGACTCTTGCGCGTTTGCCGAAATCGCCGTTAAAACGAGGACCGCTATTAACAGTCCAAAGGATAATAGAGAAAAAACGCTTTTGATTGAACGAGTCTTCATATAATCAGCCGTTTCCTGTTGTCGCGTTCTCCCATTCGCGCAAAGCAGACGGGAAAACAAGCAGTTCGCAAACTATGCCGGATGCGCGCCCGTCCCTGCACAACGTTGACAGACGCGCGTTGAACTATCCAATTAGAGGGCGCGAAACGGTCCCTCGGCGTCTAAGACATATTATTCCGCGAACGTTGAGAAAAACAAGCCGCCAAACGCGCCCTTTTAACCGCCGCGACCTAACCCACAACTTTCAGAACGGGCGGTTTCGTTCGCGCGACGACGCGCGCGGGACTGCCGTCTACGCCGGCGATCGGAAGGGGCAGACACGCCGCGTCAAGCGTCTTTGCGGGCTCAAACGCCGCGACGCCCGAAACCGCGTCGTCAGACGTATATGCCGGAAGAGCTTCCAAATTCGTAAGTCCTTCCAAAATAAGAATTGGGGGTCTTCTCCCCAAAAGAAGACGGTGACATTCGGCGTCGGCGTTGAGTTCAAGCTCGTCGAGCGGTTCATAAGGCGCGGTCATATCGGCCAGACGAAGCGCTTTCTTACATTCGGGTTCCGTTTTCGGCAAAAGGTCAGAAAACTCTTTGTTAAACGGATTCGGACGTTTCTCGGCGGGAACGTCGTCCCCTCCGATATGCGGAAACGAAACGAGAGACGGCGTTTCCAAGCCAAGAATACGCAACTTCGGAAAATCGTCCAGCCAATCGCAGGTCTCCGGAGAAAGAGAAGGAAAATCGGTGTAGAAATCTGAAGCGCCAAAACGGGAAGACCAGCCCGTACGAAGAAAAATAAAGGGGACCGTCTCAAAGATTCGCTCGAACGGCGCGAGATCGTCGGCCGTTACCGTGGCGGGCCGTCCGGTCTGCCGAGCCGCGAACCGGGCGGAATCCACGCCGACAAGGGACGTTAGATCAATAATCGCCGCGTCCCCCAAAAAGAAATCGACGGGAAACGAATCGAGCGTTTCGCCGTCGATAAAATAATGAAAAGGAACGTCAATATGCGTTCCAAGATGAGAGCCAAGCGTAAGTTCCGTACCGCGAAACCCGTCGGTTCCGTGATCGGCAAAAGGACGCGTCTGAAATAGAGGATCGCCGGGATAAACAGAAATCCCCTCGACGATCGCTCGCGATAAATCGACCCACGCCATTTGTTTTCCTTTTGCCGGCTTTCAACTTGCGCGCGGTAAGTCGGCGCGCGACCCGCCGCGGTCAGGCAAGCAGTTCGCCAATATAATGAATCTGGATCTTTTTGAGTTCCGGATCGCGCTTCATCATGCCGCCAAAGTGCATTGCGCAGGACATATCCGTCGTTACAAGGTGTTCCACGCCCTGCTTATAGACTTTGCGGATATTCTCAATCTTCTTCTGCCCCATATTAATCGACGTGCCGGGCATCTTAACGCTGAACGTGCCGCCAAATCCGCAGCATTCCTCAACGTTCGGAATCGGAATATATTCTAAATCCTTCACGGAATTCAAAAGCGTCTGAGTCGCCGCGGCAATTCCAAGTTCGCGTCGGCCGTGACAGCCGATGTGCAGGGAAACTTTATGCGGAAACGAGGCGCCGAAGTCGGTCTTATGAAGAACGTTCACGAGAAATTCCGCGAACTCATAGACGCGTTTGCCAACGGCGACAGCCGGAGAATTCTTATCCGCTTCTTCAAAGAAGACGCGGCACATCGCCGCGCACGCGCCTGACGGGGTAACGATCCACTTATATTTTTCAAAGACGCGGCCAAACCGCTCCATGACTTTGCGCGCGTCGTCCCAATATCCGGAATTGAAGGCGGGCTGACCGCAGCAAGTTTGTTCGTCGGGATAGACGATCGGGATATTGAGTTTTTCCAGAACCTTAACGACGGAAACGCCCGCTTCCGGGAAGAACTGGTCGATAAAACACGGAATGAACAGGGCGACTTCTTCGCCCTTGTATTCGGGATAATCCCAATGAGGAACGTTTTTTTCAAGCGCTTCGATCATTTTGTCTCTACTCCAAAACGCGCCGCACGCGTCTCTTGCACGCGGCGCGAACACTTGCTCAGATCATTTATTTTGAGAGGCTTTAATCTCTTTATCGGCAACGTCGCTGCGGCACCAAGCCCCGTCCCAGCTAATCTTCGCAACGGCCTCGTACGCTTTGCGCTTCGCGTCGGCAACCGTTTCGCCAAGCGCGACGACGTCTAACACGCGGCCGCCGTTCGTAACGACCTGTCCGGCGTCGTTGAGTTTGGTCCCCGCATGAAAAACTTTAACGTCGGGCAGCTTCGCCGCCTCGTCAAGGCCGGAGATTACCTTCCCTTTTTCATAGGAGCCGGGATATCCTTTACTCGCCATAACGACGCAAACGGCCGGACGTTCGTCCCATTCGAGCGGACTCATGTGCACGAGCTTTTCGTCGACCGTCGCCTCCATAACTTCGAGAAGATCCGTCTTCAAACGGAAAAGGAGCGGCTGGCATTCCGGATCGAAACGCAGTGACACGGACACCATTCTGAAACACAAATATGACGATTACATGGAGTTCCGCGACACCCTGGAGAAGTTATGACCGTCGGGAGTAAGACTTTCTCCTCAATCCAAGCCAATTTCTGATCGTCGACAAGAGACGCGGGACAATACGCTCCCATACCGCCGGTATTCGGCCCTTTGTCGCCGTCATAGGCGGCCTTATGGTCCTGAGCGGGCTGCAGCGTCATAATCGTTTGCCCGTCGGTAATCGCAAGAACTGAAGCTTCCTGCCCCACGAGACGCTCTTCAATGAGGAAACGCGCGCCGGCGTCGCCAAACGCCCGGTCTTCGGCGATCGTCTTAATACCGGCCTTCGCTTCCTCTTTCGTACTCGCGACCACAACGCCCTTTCCGGCGGCCAAACCGTCCGCCTTAATGACGTATCCGGTCTCGCGCCCTCCGTCGATAAATTCATAAGCGTCCGCCGCGGAATCGAACACCTGCGCGCGCGCCGTCGGAACGAGAGCTCTGTTCAGAACTTCTTTACAAAATACTTTACTGCCTTCAATTTGCGCGGCTTTTTTATTAGGTCCAAACGCGCGAATTCCGGCGGCGGCAAACGCGTCGACCGCGCCGGCGGTAAGCGGAGCTTCCGGCCCAACGACGACGAAAGTAACGTCGTTCTTTTTGCAGAAATTAATGAGCTCGGGAAAATCCTTCTCGGAAATAGGAACGTTTTCCGCGTCTTGCGCGGTTCCCGCGTTGCCGGGCGCAACGTAAACCTTTTCTACTTTCGGACTTTGTCCAAGTTTCCAGGCCAACGCATGTTCGCGACCGCCGCTGCCGATTACCAATACTTTCATTTAAAACCTGCCTTTGACCTGTTAATACTGTGAACGCTAAACGTCGGCTTGGGGAATTCCTCGTGTGAAACGCGCCAACGTATATTACGCGCTTAATTATAATCTCTTTTTGACGTTTTAAAAGAGAAAGAAGCCCTTTCAAAAAGAAACGCCGCGAACTTTCGGAAAATCCGGAGACGCGGCGTCTTGACGTTGCTCGAAGCAAAGTGACCGTCAGCTCTTATTGAAATAAGCCGAGACCTGTTCGACGGCGTGCTGAATCCAGAGCCGCCCGTTCTCAATCAGACCGGGAATCTCCTCGCGATGATCGCTTGCCGTCCAAAGGAGCGTGACGATACCGATAATGAAGAGCCAGTATGCGAATCGGTAGAGTTTGCCCGCCTTAAGCATCTGCATGAGATAGAAGAGCGAAATCCAACCGACAAGGAAGCTGATGAGCATGCCCGCAATGTAGACCAGAAGGGTCGGATTCATTTTGAACATACCCATAAGATCGTCGGCGCCGACTTCTTTATACTCTTTGTAAATTTCCAAAGCCGCGCCGCCCGCAATTACTGGAATCGAGAGGAGGAACGAGAATTTCGCGGACCATTCGTTATTAAAACGGCGCATAACGCCGGCGGAGATCGTCGAACCGCTGCGGGAAAGCCCCGGCAAAACGGCGATTCCCTGCGCGATTCCGATAATAAACGCGTCCCAAGTCGACGTATTTTCGCTCGTTTTTGTAACCGGAGGTTCGTACCCTTCCTCTTCGTAAGCGATCTTCTCGTAGTACTCTTCCGTTTCCGTACGGCTGTGATTCCTCATGAGCGTAAGAAGGAGAAAACCGGTAACCAGAAAGCATACGCCCGTTACGGCGCGGCTGCTTTCAAGGTGTGGGAAATACTTCATAACGGAAAAGGCAATGGCTACAGTCGGAATCGAACCGACGATTACAAGCCAAATAACGCGCCGATTGTACGCAAAAACGTCGCAAATGTCGCGATAGAAGAAGACGATTACGGACATTAGCGTTCCTAGATGCAAAAGAATCGTGAGCAGGAACACGTCCGGCAGCTGGAACAGCCTTCCGAGAACAAGCAGGTGCCCGGAAGAACTGATCGGCAAGAATTCGGCGACTCCCTGAATAATCGCCAAGATCATAACGCGAAACGCTAACAACAGATCCATAACACCCACTCTTTACATGAAGGCAAACGCCGTCGGCGTTTAGCCCGTTATCTACCTAAAAAACGGAAACAACGACGCTCTACAGGAAAACAAGCCCGTCTCTTTACTAAGGAAACGGGCTTGTAACTTACGGCAAAACGCTCACGCTCTAAAATTCGTCGAAGAAACCGAGTGAACGAACGGGGTCAGCCTCGCCGACCGCTCTTACTCGCCGTCCCAATCACTTCTTCTCAGAATGTTGACGCGTATAATACGGGCTCACAGTTCCGGAAGATTTCGGCGCTTTATCGGCGTCCTTAATGTACGTCGGAGCGAGGATTCCGGGCGATCTCGGAGCTTTATCGGCGCCGTCGACATAGGTCGGCGCGATGATTCCAGGCGAAACGATCTGAGAACCTACGCCGTTCTCCTGCAGCGAAACGCCGCCTTCTTCCCGGTAACGCGTAATACCGGCGGTCTCTTTATATCCGATCTTCTCCAGAAATTCTTTAAGCTCAATCGACGGGACTTTCGCTTCTTCAAACGCCTTGAGGAAGTTCACTTCGTCGTTGGCGATCTTCTCTTTCGTAGCGTCGTCCTTCGAGTAGTCTTTCTCTAAGAGATCGGAAATGCTCTTGCCGGAAGTGACGACGCGGTAGACGTCGGGCCCGATCTGATCTTCGTTCTGGATTTTGCCGTCGTCGTCGATATAAGCGGCGACTTCGGCGCCAGACGTGCGGATGAGCGTAATGACTTCGTTCAGGTCGCTGAATCCGTCGCCGTTAATGTCGAGATGGTAGTCAAGAGCATAGCGCATAACCTCGCCCGGACGCCACAGCGGCGTGTAGACAAGGTCGCCGCGCTGGACGGGGTTGGACATTTCGTCTTCGAGAATCTTCGCTTCGCACATATGCTCGCCGATAGTGCGGACAACCTGAACGCTCCCCTTCGCGGAGGCGTCGGTCATATCAAGCGTGTCGGGGGCAAAGACGTTGAACGTCGTAAGAGGACGAACGCCGTCGCGCGCGCCCACGTTCAGACGCACAAGCTTGAGAACCTGATCGGCATAGAGAATCTCGGCGTCGGCGCGCTCGTAAGACGCGTTGGAAAGTTCGTCGACGCGCGCGCTGAGTTCCTCGTTAATCTTAGCGAATTTCTCTTTCGATTCTTTGAAATCGGCGGTTTCCTGCTTAGCGACGGCGATTTCCTTCTTCGTTTCGTCCTTAAGCCTATTGAGATCGGCGCCCTGCTCGTCGAAGCTGGCCTGCAGATCTTGCTTATTCTTACTCTTCGCGTCGAGCGACGCGGTATGATCTTTATCGATCACGGAGGACTGTTCGTCGAAGACGCCTTTCTGAGCTTCCGTCTTTTTCGTTTCAAGGGCGGCGACCCGATTCGCTTCGGCGCGCTGCGCGACGTAATTCTCGTTGTATTCCTTGACTTTGTCGGCAAGGTTTTCGCCAAGGGTGACGATAACGTCGCGGTACGTCGCGTTCGCTTCGGTCTTCCCCAGCGCGTCCGCGATATCTTTGGCCATCGTCGCGTCAAGTTCTTTGGCGTCGGCGACGTCTTCGTAACCCAGCTTCGCCTTAAGCTTGGCGAAGTCTGAGGTCATCGCGCTGTTTTCCGACTTCGCGTCTGAAAGAGCCTTTTGCGCGGCGGCGATCTCTTGTTTCTTTTCGGAAACGTTATTGAACAGGAAATAGCTCACTGTTCCCAAAATCAACGCCAAGATCATAAACACGAGGTTGGTTATGACGACGCCCGAATTACGCATAGGTATTTCTCCTTGACGACGGCCGACAACCGGCGAACCGTCCGAATATTTCATTTCGATCCCGCCGAAACGGGAAAACGACGAACTTTCTAATATAACAAACGCCGCGCGCCGCAGAAATCAACGACGCGCGCCGTCTCGTTTCAGTTTCTCGGAGTCCGCTTACGGAACGTAACGTTCCCTTCTTTAACTTGCTCTTCGGCGCCTTCGGGGAAGACGGGAAGAATGCTGCCCGGTTTAACTTCGCCGTCTTCGGAACGGAAGACCGGAACAACGGACGAGTTGCCGACGGCGACGCTCGACTCGCCAGCCTGACGTTCGCCGACTCGCTGCTCGTCACGGTAACGCGCTAACTGATCGGTCTTCTTGTATCCGATTTGCGCAAGCAGGTCGGGCAAACGCATCGTACGAACGCCGTTCTCTCCTGCGGACGCGACAAACGCGGTTTCGTCGGCGATAATCTTTTCGCGCTGCTCTTCCGACAGGCCGCCGTCCATATTGGCGCGATCGGCGATGGACGCGTCGCACACGACGAGACGGAAGACGTCGGGCGTGATTTTGCCGTGAACTTTACCGGCGTCGTCAATGTAGGCGGAAACTTCGCCGCCGGTAATCTGGATCATATTGTAGATTTCGCCAAGATCGCTCACTCCGTCGCCGTTGATATCAAGGCGGTAGTCAAGAGCGTACTTGTAAACTTCGCCCGGCCGCCACAGAGGAGTGAAGACAAGATCGCCCGGCTGAATCGGGTTGTTCTGATCGTCTTCGAGAATCTTAGCTTCACAAACGTGTTCTTCGAGAGTTCGCGTGACTTGAACCTTCGCTTTTGCTTTGACGCCGCCCTTTTCCAGAGCTTCGGTCGGGAAGACGTTGAACTGCGTAAGAGGCCGGACGCCGTCTTTCGTTCCGACGCTCAGACGTACCGATTTGCCAACCTGGTCGGTAGAAACGACGACCGCGTCGGCGGTATCGAAGTCGTTGTTGGTGAGAAGATCGATGCGTCTGCTAAGGTCAAGATTGATTTCGGCGAAATTGTCGGCGGCGGAGCGTTCTTTCTCCGTTTCCGTCTTAGCTTCGGCGATCGCGTCGCGCGCGTTGCGCTTTTGAACGTCGAACTCTTTCGTCTGTTCGTTGAACTGTTTCGTCAGGTCGTCGTATTCCGCGCGCGCCGTTTCAAGATTCTGCTGATGGTCCGCAGAGAGCTTGGCGACGCCGGCGTCAAACGTTTCTTTCTGATTCGCGGCCGAGGCGATCTGCTTCTGCGCCTCTTTGATATTGCCGTCGCGCTCGGCGACCGCGTCGGCAATCTGCTTATTGACGGCAGCAAGCTGAGCGGTCAGTTTGCCGAACGCGTCTTTGAAATTCGTATCGGAGCCCAGCGCTTTTTGAACGTCGTCCGTCATGCCGGCGTAATGAACGGCCGCTTCTTCGCCGTTCTTATCGACGCGCTTTTCAGAGCCGTCTTTTCCGTTGATGATCTCGTCGGCGGAGCCGAATCCGTATCCCAACCGCGTCTTGAAGTTCGTAAGATCGGCGCGGAGCGTGTCGTTTTCGGCTATCGCGCTCTGGAGCTCAGAACGAGCCGTCGCAAGCGCGGCTTTCTGCTCCTGAAACCCCTTGGCGCCGAAATACGTCGCGACGCCAAAGGCCAACGTCAAGACAATAAACACGATGAGTGAAACAATGACGCCCTGCTCATTACGCATGTGTAAGGTTCTCCTCTACGATCGGACGTCTTTCAGACTAGTCCGTCAAAAATCGCTAACGCGTCGACTCATGAGCGTCGAGAAACGCTCGACGAATACGTTCGACTCCGCGCGTCCTATGAGGGGCGCGCGCTCGCTCTGCGTCGAGGGAAAACTATCTCTCCCAATGTCGACGCGCTATTACGCTTATTGTCAATTTTAAGTCGGCGGCGGCTTGACGTCAACAAATTTCTACTAAATTTAGCGATTTTCAAAAAAACTTAATAGAACCGGTTTCCCACAAATTGCTACATTTGTCATAGAACGAACTCTCCGACCAACCGCGAGAGTTTAACGGCGGGTAACGAGCGGACGCGCGGCCTCGGCGGAACGTCGCGCTATTCCTCTTTGACCTTTTTGCCGACCACGCACTCGGCGTGAAAATCGTCCGCCGTTCCTTTGGCGCTCTTGAGAATCGCGCGTATTTTTTCGAGTCGTTTTCCTATTTCAACTTCGGCGCCGCGATCGACGGGAATATAGTATTCCTTGTCGATCCCGAGATAGTCCTGAGCCGCGATTGCGTCGGGCGCGTTGTGCGCGTACTGGTAACCGACGTGTCCGAGCGTCTCCGAAGCCTTGTAATGCGCGTCGCGCAAAATCCTCGGAACGGGAAGAATCTTTCCTTCGCGAATATCCGAAATCGCCGCGAAAATCGCGTTTGTCGCGGCGTTCGACTTGGGCGCGCACGCCAGATAGCAGACGGTCTGCGCAAGATTCAACCGGCATTCCGGAAGCCCGACAAGTTCGCACGCGGTCGCGCACGCGACGGCCAGCGGAAGCGCGTTTGGATCGGCGTTGCCAACGTCTTCGCTCGCGAGAATAACGAGCCGCCGCGCCAAAAAGCGAACGTCCTCGCCCCCCTCGAGCATCTTGGCGAGCCAGTAGATCGACGCGTCCGGATCGCTCCCGCGAATACTTTTAATGAGCGCGCTGATCGAGTCGTAGTGCCCGTCCCCGTCGCGATCGTAAGAGACCGTTCTGCGCTGCGCCGATTCCGCGACGAGATCCTTAGTGACCGTAACGTGCGGAACGCTTTTCCTCTCAGGCGCGGGCGGTTCCTTCTCGGACGCGCCGACGTCGACGCTCGCGTCGATCGAAGAGAGAACGGCCACTTCAAGCGTAGAGAGAGCGCGCCGCGCGTCGCCGTCGCAAATCGCGACGAGCAAGTCGAGCGCGTCCTCGCGAAGTTCAATATCATAGACGCCCAGTCCGCGGTCGCGATCGGAGACGGCGCGGCGGACGAGATCCTTAATGTCGTCGTCCCCGAGCGGTTCGAACTGAAAGACGCGGCTTCGGCTCAAAAGCGCGTTGTTAATCGTAAAAAAAGGATTTTCCGTCGTCGCGCCGACAAGAACGACGACGCCCTGTTCGACCTCGGGAAGGAGGACGTCTTGCTGAGACTTATTGAAACGGTGTATTTCGTCAATGAATAGAAGCGTGCGCGCCCCGGAAACAGAAAGGCGCTCTTTTGCCTGTTCGAGGGTCTCGCGAAGCGCCTTAACGCCGTCGGAAACCGCGCTGAGCTGACGAAAGACGGCGCGGCTCTCTTTGGCCAGAAGGTACGCGAGCGTCGTCTTGCCAGATCCCGGCGGGCCGTAGAAAATCGTCGAGCCAAGACGGTCCGCCTTAAGGAGACGGTAGAGCAGCTTGCCCTCGCCGAGAAAATGCTTCTGGCCGACAAATTCCGAAAGTTCGCGCGGCCTCATGCGCGCGGCCAATGGGAGCGCGCGCATTCGGTTTTCGCGTTCGATTGAGTCAAATAGAGAAGAAGCCAATCCAAGTTCCTTTCGCGACGCGACGGTCCGTGAGAGCTCGGAACGCGTCGGAGGTTATAAGGTCAAATTCTGACGCGGATCAACGTCGTCGAGCTTCATTTTCTCGAGGAGCGCCAAATCTTCGCTCGACCATTTTTTCGGAAGCGCGACGTCAAAGACGACGTAAAGGTTCCCGTCCGCGCTACCCTTGCCGGGTCGAACGCCGAAACCCTTGAGTCGAAGTTTCGTTCCCGTCGTCGAGCCGGCCGGAATCTTAACGCCAACGACGCCGTGAGGCGTGGGAACGTCGATCTTCCCGCCAAGAGCCGCCTCTTTAAGCGTAATCGGCGTTCGGAGGTAAAGATCGACGCCTTCGCGCGAATAGTACGGATGCGGCGCGACCGTTACGGTAACGACCAGATCGCCGTTCTGACCGCCGTTGGGGCTCGGATCCCCCATGCCGCGCAGCTTGATCTTTTTGCCCGATTCGATCCCGACGGGAATCGTAACGTCGACGTTTTTCGTCTTTCCGGTTTGAGGGTCGTGAACGGAAAGAGGGAGCTTACCCCCAAGAACCGCCATTCTCAGCGGAATAACCACGGAAGAGACCGTATTGGCGCCCTTGACGGGCCCCGCCGGCTTTCGTCTCGCGCGACCGCCGCGGCCCATATTCTCGGTAAAGGAAAAACCCGAACCGAACGGAGAACCGCTCCCGGCGCCCATTCCGCCGCGGAACGCGTTGAGAATGTCGTCGAGATTGACGTTCGCTTGGTGAAACCCTCCGGGACCGCCCGAAAAGCCTCCGCTAAAACCATTAAATCCGTTAAATCCAGAACCGTTGGCGCCCGCGAACTTCTCGTATCCTTCGCCAAACTGATCGTACTGTTTGCGTTTTTCGGGATCCTTTAAAGTCTCAAACGCCTGCTGCAACTCTTGAAACTTCTTTTTGGCGCCTTCCGGATCGTCCGGATTCATATCCGGATGATACTTTCGCACCAATTTTAAGTAGGCTTTTTGAATTTCGTCCTGCGACGCGTTCTTAGAAACGCCCAGTAATTTGTAGTAATCTTCTGCCATATGTGTCTATGTCGGCACGCGCGGACCTTCCGGCGCGCCGTCCTTTCCAACGCGACTCTCAGGCTGAGAGCCTTGACGCGGTTAATGCCCGCATCCTGCGCATCCTGCTCCCGCGGGGAATTTCGGGTTGTCGATCGAGAACCCTTTGGCCGAGGGCGTGTCGACAAAGTCAATCTTCGTACCGTCGAGAAAGAGCGCGAATTTTTTGTCGGCGACAATAGCGACGCCGTCTTCTTCGTACCGCGCGTCAACGAGCGGATCGTATTTCGTATCAAATCCCAGCGTATACTGCATGCCGCTGCACCCGCCCCCCACGATAACCGTTCGTACGAACGTATTGGGATCGAGATTTTGCGACTCGATAATCTTTTTGACTTCTTCCGCGGCGCGTTTGGTAAATGCTATCGCCATTCTGTGTGCCTCTGTACGTCTTCGACGCTGAAATTCTCAGGCGGCGCTCAACGTCCGCCTCCGCCGTTCCGCGCGCTTCCCGCTCTAGGAAGACGCTTAACGCGCGTACGTTAATTATAAGATAGGTCCCCAAAGAGAAAACCCCCTGCCGACCGTCTTAAACAACCTCCTTCGACAATGGAAATGCATAATTGACGCCACAGAGCCGCATACTCCTTCTCCAGCCTCCCTATTTTCCGCGCGCAAAGCGTCAACCCCTTGACGCGGCGGCGCTGACAGATATGATAGGTGAGAGCGTTCCGGGCTTATTTATACGCGCTTTTTACGCGTTTCGGTCCCCTGTTTCCCTAAGCGGCGGTCGCCGACTCCCGACTCGATCGAGAATCGGTTCATCCCGGTTCGCGTTTTCGCAAAATGCGCTGTTCGAAAGGTCTGGCGATGCAATCCGACGACGACCCCCAATTTAACGATTCCGCGTCTGATCAAGGCGTCCCATCCCGTGACGAATTAGCGCTCGAATATCTTGATCAGCTCCCTTACGAACCGTACCCCTTCCAGGAACAGGCGATCCTTTCGTGGTTCGAATCGAAACAGGGCGTTCTCGTCTGCGCGCCGACCGGCATGGGCAAAACGCTCATTGCCGAAGCGGGTCTCTACGAAGCGCTCCGGACGGGCAAACGCGCGTACTACACGACGCCTCTTATCGCGCTCACGGAACAGAAATACGCCGAACTGCAGCGTTCGGCCGAGCGCTGGGGGTTCGACCGTTCCGACGTCGGGCTCATCACCGGCAATCGCCGCGAAAACGTCGACGCCAAGATTCTCGTCGTCGTTGCGGAAATCCTCTTTAACCGCCTTCTCTCTTCCGACGCGTTTGACAGTTTCTCCGTCCTCAACAGCAATCCGGAAGCGCCCGATCCGCTCAAAACAACCGAATCGCAGAACGCCGACGCGCCGAAAATCTCCGCCGCGTCGCTCAACGCGAAGCGTTCTCTAAGCGTCTCTTGGGAAGAGATGGAAAAAGACAGGCGCGCGCCGGGATTCCAAGAAGAGACGCAGGAGCCCAAAACCAATCTCCCGGAAATTGAGGTCGATCCGTCGGACTTTGACGACGAGAACGGCGAAAAAGGCGAGCTCTCCAACGTTCATTTTTCTTTCGACGACGTCTCGGTCGTCGTCATGGACGAATTTCATCAGTTTACCGATCCCGAACGCGGCGTCGTGTGGGAATTTACGTTAAGCCTGCTCCCGCCGCACGTTCGTACGCTCCTTATCTCCGCCACCGTCGGAAACGCAAACGAATTTGCCACGTGGCTGCGCGCCACGTCAAACCGCGATCTGAAACTTGTTCAGTCGACGGAACGCAAAGTCCCGCTCGTCTACGAGTGGGTCGACGACAAACTCTTGGCTGAGCAGCTCGAAGACATGTGCAAGGGGACTGAGGAAGAGCGATTTACGCCCGCGCTCGTCTTCTGCTTCAATCGCGACGAATGCTGGGACGTCGCCGAAATCGCTAAAGGACGCAACGTCGTTTCGTCAGAACGTCAGAAGGAAATCGCGCGCGAACTCGAGAGATTCGATATGAAGAACGGCGCTGGGCCGAAATTGCGCCAGCTCCTCCTGCGCGGAATCGGCGTGCATCATGCCGGAATACTTCCCCGTTACCGTCGGATCGTCGAAGAGCTCTTTCAAATGAAACTGCTCTCCTTCTGTATCTGTACGGAAACGCTCGCGGCGGGCATTAACTTGCCGGCCCGGTCCGTCGTGCTCCCTACCCTCATGAAGGGGCCCGCCGGAGATAAAAAACTCGTCGAATCGAGTTCCGCGCATCAGATTTTCGGGCGCGCCGGACGGCCGCAATACGACACGCGCGGATTCGTTTTTGCGCTCTGCCACGAAGACGACGTTAGAATAGCGCGCGCGAAAGAGAAACTCGATCAAATACCCGCCGACGTCAAAGACCCGCGCATGCGCGAGATGCGCAAAAAGCTCCAAAAGAAACTGCCGAAGCGCAGACCCGGTGAAAAATATTGGTCGCAAGAGCAGTTTGTAAGTCTTCAAAACGCGCGCGCAAGCAAACTCATAAGCCGCGGTCCGGTGCCGTGGAGGCTCCTGGCTCATATGCTGGAGTCGAATTCCGACGTGCGGCCGCTCCGGACCCTTGTCGGACGCCGTCTCATGAGCGCGAAAAAGTTGGAAATCGCTCAAAAATCGCTGAACCAGATGCTGCTCACCTTATGGCGTGGCGGATTTGTCCGTTTGGCTCCGAACCCTGCCTCCTACGGTATTCCCATGACGCCCGAGGCAACGGCGGCTTTGAACGAGCATCGGCGGGAACAGCGCGAGAAAGAACGGCGGTCCAGACCGTTTGCCGAAGGACTCTTCGACGACGCCCCCCTGTACGATGAGACGAACGACGAGTCCTACGATCCGGCCGTCTACGAAAAAACGAAAGCGAAGCTCGACGAACCGACTCCTTCGCCTCAGTCGCAGCTGCCTCCCGAATTTCAAATTCCCGAAGGGTTTGACTTCTACGGAGGCGAAGATCTATTTAACTTCGATTCCCTCCTGACGCCGCGTTCGGAAGAGTCCGAAGAGAATTCCGAGCCAGACGTTACGCGGGACGCCCCCCCCGTTTCCGCGGCCGAAACGACGGAGTCCCCCGCCGAAACGGTAAAAGAGGCCAAGAAGAACGAGAAGCCAAAGTTAGATATCGGTTCCCTGAGCGACGACCTTCGCGAACGACTCGCCGACTCTTATCGCGCCGTTCGCGCTTACCCTACGCCTAAAATTAAGACGATTACAAGCTTGCGCGGCGTCAATCCGATTTACGGAACCTTTCTCCTCGAACAGCTCGGTATTGCCGACAGCAACGAGCAGTATTATCAGGACACGATGAAGGGCGGCTACAACCTGAACGACCCCGACCTGGTCCGCAACATGGTGGAAAAGTCCTCCGAGACCGTCGACTGGCTCATGTCCCTGGGCGCTGACCTGAGCGACGTGGGCAAAATGGCCGGCTCCACCAACTCCCGCACCCACCGTCCCCAGGGCGGCGCGGCAATCGGCGTGCACCTCGTCCCCGTGCTGGAGAAGGCTGCAAAGGATGCCAGAGTGGACATCCGCTACAACAGCAAGGTCACGGACATCATCGAAGAGGGCGGCAAGGCCGTCGGCGTGAAGGTCTCATCCGCGGGCGGCGACTACACGGTCAAAGCCGGAGCGGTCATCATCGCGACGGGCGGATTCGGCGCAAACCCCGACATGGTAGTCAAATATAAGGCCGACCTTGCGGGCTTCGGCACGACCAACCACAAGGGTGCAACCGGAGATGCCTTCGCCTGGGTGGAGAAGTTCAATGCGGAGCTGGTCCAGATGGAGCAGATCCAGACCCATCCGACGGTCGTCCCGTCAAACGGCGTGATGATTACCGAAGCCGTGCGCGGAAACGGAGCAATCATGGTGAACCGCGAGGGCAAGAGGTTCGGCAACGAGATGGCGACCCGCGACGTGATGTCCGCCGACTACGTGACCTACTGCCTGCGCTACACCGGCGGCGCGCTG
>CADACS010000040.1 GCA_902786505.1 uncultured Planctomycetota bacterium
CGTCTGCAAGAAAACAAGGGGGCAATTGCCGGATAATCGTACAAAAGAGGGTCGATCCTGACGGCCAAGCAGACAGCAAGACAAGCGCCCCGCAAATAACAAACAAAAACACGCTCGCCGCGCCCTATTACAGACGCCGCGAACGTTTTGAAAGAAACAACGTCGTGTCAGTGGTTTATTGCGATAAAACCCTATTGCCCCTCTTCGATTTCACGAACGAGCGTTAATACTGTTTGAACTGATTCAAATTGTTTCGCTTTACTGCGCCGAACCGCTTCCGACAGCCTTTCGTACAACTCGAGGTATTCCAAAAGCTTCTCTTTTGCCAAGTCATAACGTTCTGTTTGGAGATAAAGAAGAGCCAACTTGAATAACGTCGCCACAACATCGGAATTATAAACATCGGGATTCTTCGCCGCTAAAGTGCGACGTATCGCGAGACTCTCTTTATATTCGGATTCTGATACCGAATATAAACTCATATCGCTGTGAAGAGTCCCCAGATTATTCAACGTCATTGCTACGTCAGAATTATAAACATCGGGATTCTTCGCCATCAAATCGCGATAAATCATAAGGCTCTCTTTGTATTCAGATTCAGATTCCGAATAAGATTCTCTCGTTTGGTGAAGAGTCCCAAGATTATTCAACGTCATTGCTACGTCAGAATTATAAACATCGGGATTCTTCGCCATCAAAGCACGAAAAATCATGAGACTCTCTTTATGTTCAATTTCTGATTCCGAATAAAATCCCATATCACTGTGAAGAGTCCCAAGGTTATTCAACGTCCTTGCGACGTAGGAATTATAAACACCGGAATGCCTTGTCGCCAAAGTGCGAAAAATCGCGAGACTTTCTTTATATTCGGACTCTGATTCCAGATAAGATTCTCTCGCTTGGTGAAGAGTCCCCAGATTATTCAACGTCTCAGCAACGTCGGAATTATAAACCTCGGGATTCTTAATCGCTAAAGCACGATAAATCATGAGACTCTCTTTGTATTCGGATTCTGACGCCGAATATAATTTCTTATCGCGATGAAGAGCCCCAAGATTATTTAACGTCGTCGCAACGTAGGAATTATAAACATCGGGATTTTTAATCGCTAAAGCACGATAAATCATGAGACTCTCTTTATATTCGGATTCTGACGCCGAATATGATTCCATATCGCTGTGAAGATTCCCAAGATTATTCAACGTCGCCGCAATGTCGGGATTATAAACATCGGGATTTTTCGCCGCTAAAGTACGACGTGTAGAGAGCCCCTCTTTGAATTCTGATTCGGATTCCCAATATAACCCCATCGTTTTGTGAAGAATCCCCAGATTATTCAACGTCCAGGCAACGTCGGAATTATAAGAATCAGGATATTTTGTAGCCAAATCGCGGTAAATCATGAGACTCTCTTTGTGTTCTGATTCCGATTCCGAATATAATCCCATATCACAGTGAAGAATTCCCAAATTATTCAACGTAACAGCAATATTGGAATTGTAAATCTCAGGTTTTTTTTTCGCTAGGTCGCGATAAAGACCAATCGCTTTGTTGTACGCCTTTTCGGGAAGCTCACGAGTATCATACGTAGAGGTTATATGCCCCAATTTATGCCACAAATCTGCCTTCTTTTTGTCGTCATAGTAAGAATCGTCCAGTTCAAGGTACCCGTCAAACTTAAAGCCGCCGTTCTCAGGACGCAAAAGTTCGTTCCAATAAAGACAGAAATCGGATGTCAATTCTCCGTCGTAAAGTTCGTCAAAAACGTCGAAATCAAGCACGAATTCGTATAAACGGTTCCACTCTCCAAGTTCTTTAAGCTGCCACGGAACTTCTTGACAACGGCGCTTGAATTCCTCTTTTTCCTGAAAAGAACCTGCTAAAATTTCGCGAGAACGCGTAAGTCGCGACGCATAGCGTTCTTCAATCGCCGTTCTAATATATCCGTGAGAATAAGTGTAGCGACCGGAACGATCTACCAGATGCGCGTCAAAAACGCTCAAAAAAGTCGATACGGCAAGTTGGTTGTAACCGGAGAGATTACTCAATTCATCGTCGGTAAGTCCATAACGGGAAACCGCAATGAGAGACGCTAGCAAAGGGACGACATCCCCTTCATTCGACGTCTCGTTTAGCCATTCCAGACTCTTTTCCACACGGTCAAAAATCTTTGTCAAAAGATCTTCGATCAAAGCTGAATCCGTGTAATTAGCAATAGCCAAATCAAGTTGCGTTTCTTTTGAGTCGGAACACGTTTGAAAATCAGTAAAACAGCAGAGCTCATCGAGAAGAACATAAAGGGCCAGCGGATTGGAAGCAATCGGAGATTTGACAATCTTTTGGACTCGTTCGGGTGACAAACTTCGACCGCGATAATCGAGCGTTTTTTCAATAATCTTCTCTATCTGTTTGACTGAAAGGGGCTGAGCTTTGTACGTTTTCCACTCGCGTCTTTTGATCGCGCCAACAGTCTTTTCGTCCGAATCGACCGTCGATATGATTATTTTCGTTTTGGCATGCTCGGGAAGCCAAGCAAGGTTTTTCGCATCGTCGTACTCGGAAAGCTGGTTCAGACCGTCGATAATAAGAACGAGAGAAGTTTCAGGGTCTTTGGAAAGCCTGTTATTAACGGCGATAACAAATTCTTTTTTCCAATCGTCTAACGATTTGCCTTGATTGAATTGACTCAACAGCCCCGATAATTCATTCCCATCGCCATTTGTCGGGTCAAGCGTTTCCGTAAGACGTCGAAGAATATTTTCGGGTTGGTCAGATCCTTCACTTGCCGATATGTAATGCGTAAGTACTAGAGCTTTGGAATTCTTTTGGCGATAGTGATTAGCCCAGTTAATTAAAAGGGACGATTTACCCAAACCGGACGAGCCCGTTACTGCAAGAACTCGTGAATCGCTGCCGCCGGCAAACGCGTCCAGCGCGTCGTAATCGCCCGGATTCGGAACATAGAGTCGTCCGCGGCTCCGTTCAAAAGCGCTCTGATCAAGGTTCTGTTTCTCGAGCCAATTCAACTCACGGGCCTCAGCCCAAGTCTTGTCAATCCAAGCCGTAAGCGCCGATTCGATTTGTTCGCCCAGCTTTTGAAGCCATTCAGTCTTGTCCTCCTGACTGTCTTCTAGTTTGACGTATTCGTCGACCGGATAATTACGGGGATCTTTACGAATTCGTTCTTTCAAAGCTGTCAGCCTTGGATCGCAACTGCCGGAGGACGCCGGCGAACGAAACCAGAAATGGGCGTCGACTTCACCGTCTAAATCGAGAACGCCGTGGCGAATCTCCGCTTCCGTTACCCCGATATCTTCCGTCTTATACCCTTTCACATTGGGATAGTCTGTCAAAAAGTTTTTGTCAAGTTCGCCTTTAAGAGAGGATATCAGAGAACCGTATCGCTCGCCCAAAAGACAGATAAAAAATGGACGCGAACGATCAATCCCTTTAAGGCAGATTTCAAGCGTCTTGCCGTTCTCCGCCTGCTTTTCCGTAATGCCCCAACGAAGATCAATCGGAACGAATTCGACTCCGCGTTGCTTACAGTATGCCTTAATCCGAGGAAAGACAACCTCGCCAAGATGATCGCGTTCTTCCTTCATATCAAGAAACGTCGACGATACAAACACACGCGCCACGCGGTTTTCCTTATTTTCCTCAGCGATCTTCTTAACGTCGGCAGACATCTTGTTTCTCCCCCGGTTATGTGGGCACAAAACTATACCGCAGACTAACGTCCGCAGAATAATACGTCCTTATATCAAAAATGCCAGCAGCTTTCAAGAAAAAAACGGAAGAAATTAAACGAACAAGCGTCTATCTCAATTGTAGAACTACGATTTCCAAATGTTTTTTCGCAGAAAAATGAGGTTTGCATGACGTCATTAAAATGTAAAGGTTGTTCAGTTACATTATCTATCCGAACATTCTCTTAACGCTGGAAGACTTTCGCGAAAGCGTGGCGCAATATTGACTGTAATGGCAGCATAAGAAGAACAGGCTACAAGAGGTACGTTTAAAACCTTTTCATAACTTTCTCTTTTTTAATTCTTAGTTTGTTTTTTATCTTTCACATTTCTGTTATACTAAAGAGGCGGCGCAACTTGTTAAAGAATCCTAGCGAGGTCTTTCTTATAAAGACGCTTGATCGGCTCCGATTATATCAAGTTCCCCGTCGCGATTTACGCGAACGTCGGCCCACAAGCCCATAATCGACAGGAACCGCTAGGACGAGTCAGTGATGAAAGAACTACGCGAAAAAATGCCGGCTCAAGAAAACCCGAATTACAGCGCTATGCTTAACTCGCTAAGCTGCTACGAAGGCAAACCGATTTTCCCTTACGTCGTCTCTGTCGCGGGACATGAGGATTGCTGTCGCGAAGACAACGTCCACGACAATTACCGTTATACAAGAACTCAAATCGAAAACACATTTAGCGACCAGCTCCAAGGTCTCGTAACAGCCTGGCATGAAAAGTGCGGCGACAACAATATCCCCTTTATCGTACTTTCCAGTTTGACGAAAGGCGCCGATCAGATCGCCGTCGACGTCGCTTTGCAACAGAAATTTAGGGAACAAGGCGTTAGAGTATTGGCGGTCCTGCCGACCGTATGCGAATTCTTTAGAGAAACCCTCGTCGACGATAGATTCAATAAGATCAAGGTTCCGGAAAAGGACAAAGACCGGGTTAAAGAGGATTTTGACGGTCTTTTGAACCGAATCAAGAAGCAGGACGGCGACAAGCCGAATAACGAATACGTCTTCGAACTGCCGTTTGTCAGTCCAAACGAAGATGGCAAACTTATCGAAAACGAAGAACTGAACCAAATAGCCAAGGAATTAAAAGAACTCTCGGAAAAAGTGAACGAACTGAAAGACGATTATCCGAAAGAAATATTGGAAGAACTTTGCCAAAAAGTCGTCTCGCAAATTGAACAGGAACCGCTAGGCGCTGACAAAGATGAAACGCCTCTCAAATTCCAATACAGCCGCTTAGCGGATTTTCTTGCGGTTCACTCGCACGTGCTGTTTGCTTTTTGGGACGGGCTCCCTCAGAAGGGACTTTCGGGAACCGACAAAGTCGTCAAATTTAAACTTCTTGGCAACCAACGATACTTTTCTGACTGCGATTACTTAACATATCCTTCCGTCGGTCTCGTCGCACAGATATTTACAACGCGAGACGACAACAATGTAAAAAACGAGATAACACCTCAGAATGCTCAGGGAGACGCCAAAAACGGCTACGACTTTTCTCAGCCTCCATTTAAGTTATTTCCACAGAACAATTTACCCGAAAGCGAAGTTCGGCTCCCGGTCTTTCTGTGGAGCAGAGAGGAGCTCGTTGACGACAACAATTGTCCAAGGGTTCCTGAACAAGCAGACATGAACGCTCAAAATGCTTGCAAAGGGCTTATCGCTAACGAAAAATATCTGGAAGAAGTCTTCAAAAGACTTGGAATGCTGAACTCGTACGTTGTCGACAACTTCGACGAGATTGACAGCGGCTTGAACCAATCTGTTGATTATTTATTTCAACATGGAAAAATAATCGATCGCTCTTCGCAAATGCCAAAATTTTCAAAACGCGTTTTAGAAAGAATGAGACGATTCTTTTTTCAATCGCGCAAACCTTCCTTTAAAAAGCCTCGAAAAAAATACAGTACAGATGAAGATTTGATAAAAGAGCTTCGTCAAAATCTGGAAACAAACGTTCTGTTGGATCATTACGCGGCAGTCGATCAATTAGCGAAAAGATTTCAAGGATTCACCCAATTAACCATTTTCGGTTATCTGTTTCTGACTTTTTTATTTGTCTTTTTAGGAGGAGTGGTTTCCGTCCTTGGAACGGTTTTGCCAAAAGACGCGGCCTCAACGAGTGGAGACCGTCTATTCGACTGGATGTTATCAAAATTTTCTCCGTCCGTCTTCCCGTCGCTCTTGTTCGCCGCATGTTTTTACGTTATTGCGATAATCTTTATTATCATGCTTTACATTAAATCTCACGAGTCAGAATATCACCTAGCGTTTCACCGTTGTCGATGTATGGCGGAAGCCCTACGCGTTCAAATTTTTTGGAGAATGGCTGGGATCAGCGACGGCTGTTCGGGGTATTACCATTCTCATCAGACCCTTAAAACAGACTGGTTGCGAACAGGCCTTCTCGGTCTTGACGTTCTCTTTAAATCTTCTGAGAAGAAGGAGTTAGTCGATCTGGAAAAAATCCAAGAGTATTGGCTCAAAGGACAGACTGAGTATTTTAAAAACAAGTCAAACGAGCGATACGACAAGGCAGGCGATAGCAAGTTCGGCAGACGTCTTCTAGTATTCGCTTTCGTATTTGTTGCGATCCAGCCCGTTTACGCTGACTGTGTTTCGTGGATTTACGGTCATTATGGATTAATTGGAGCGCTTTTTCTCGCGATAATACCTTGGTTTCTCATGGGCTGGTTTACAGTTTTTACATTGTACAATCAAATGAACCGTTTGAATGCCGAAGGAGAGCGGTACGAACGCGGACAGTACCCGTTTGCGCGAGCGGCGTATTGTTTGACCAACCCCAATATTAACGCCGAAACTAAAGAACGGATTCTCATGCAGCTTGGATCCGAGGCGCTCACAGAAAACGCCGACTGGTATCTTGCCGCGGGCGAACGGGAACTTATGCTGCCAAGATAACGTCGAAGGGTATTGACGCCGCATGAGATTACGTAGAATAGAGGGAAATCTTCTATTACGCCAATTCTGTAAGATCTAACAAGGAGGAATCAACATGAGTCAGTATATCCCCAAACCGGTCGACGTTTCCGCTGTCACGCTTCCGAAGGAGCTCGAGGCGCTCACCGAAAAACTCGCCGAAAATACGCACGACGTATGGGCCGCCGCGCGAATTGCCGACGGATGGACTTACGGCGAAAAGAGAGACGACGCGGCGAAAAAGCACCCGTGTCTCGTGCCCTACGACCAGCTCCCTGAAAGCGAAAAGGAGTACGACCGCAACACCGCAATGAACACGCTGAAACTCGTCGTCGCTTACGGCTACGACGTCGTCAAGAAATAACCTTCCCCAAAGCGTCGCCTCAACAGCGACCGCTAATCGTATACGCGCCGCTCGAACGCTAAGTCTCGAGCGACGCGTTTTTTCTTTTTTCGCAAAAGCGCCCATTCTTGCGTTCCCGCCGGGGGCGGTTTATAATACGGGGGACTGAGTTGAATAAAGAGTATTAACCAAAAGAACGGCGGCCGGCGTCGGACGCCCCGCGGGCGCTTTTTTCGGCGTGCCGGCCGCTAGCGAAAGACAGACAAATGAATTACTACATCGCCGATCTTCATCTCTTTCACAAAAACGTAACGAAGGCGGGCCGCGATTTCGACAGTCGGCCTTTCGCCGATCTCGAAGAAATGCACGCGGTCATCATGGAGCGATGGAACCGTAAAGTCTCCGACGCGGACTCCGTCTACGTCGTCGGCGATATGGCGATGCGCGGAACCCGCGCCGGTTTGACCGAGTACGTCTCGCAGCTGAAAGGGCGCAAAATTCTTATCAAAGGGAACCACGACGACCTGTCCGATCCGCGATATCGAAAGCTCTACGACTATGTTTGCGATTACAAAGAAGTTGCCGACAGAACCGGGCGCGAATCGGTCAAGCTGATTCTGTGCCATTATCCGATTCTCATGTGGAACGGGCAGCATCGCGGCTCGATTCTGCTTTACGGCCACGTTCATAATTCCGAGGAAGACGCCGTTTTTCAGGACAGCTTGGCGCGATTCAATAGGGAGAACCGCGAAAAAGGAAACAGCGGCGGCCCCGAAATGAAAGCGTACAACGTCGGCTGTATGGCCCCGTATATCGACTATGAACCGAAGTCGATTCGGGAAATCGTCGAAGGACGTAAGCAAATAAAACTCTCTCGGTGAGACGGATTGGCTTAACAACGTCTGTACCCGAAAGAAATTGCGGCAAGCGCCGCCCTACCAAAGACGCCCGTTAACGGCGCCCTTTTAGGAACGAAACGATGAAGTCGCTTTTACGCAGAAAGAAGTTAATCTGGACGATAATCATTCTTGGTTTGTTCGGGTATTATCTGCGCTACATGTACCTGCAAGTTAAAGGATTGGGAAGAAAACGGCGTAACCCGGTTGCCAAACGACGTTGTTTCCTCAACCGGAGAACCAATCCTGAGTTGGAGAGTTCGCCTCCTTTCGGTTGTTCCGAAGAGTTGGGAGGAACGGAGAATAAAAATCGACGAAACGCAAAGTTGGGATTCGCCAGCTAACGAGGCGGCGCTGGAACTTCGGCCCTCTTTTTATTTCTATCCTTGGTTCGCGGATTTTTATCCGTTCCCCTTCACCCTTTTTCAAAAAAGACAATGGGTGGAACAGCGAGAACCTAAGACCTGTCTCCTTCGCATTACCGAAGTTCAAGACGCGTTGGAAGCCGGCGTTCAACTCCGTGACGACGATCCTTATCTAGTTATGGTCGATCATCAGTATGCCGTCCCGTGGACTAAACCGCAAGACGTTTCGTTACGCGAGATTCTAAACGGAAACGTTGAGCTGAATAGTTACAGCGGGTATGGGGCGTATATCGACGTAAAAGGCGACTACTATTGTCTGAAACAGGAAGAAATAATCAGAATGATAAGGCGTCTGGCCGATTCGAACGTTCTGGCGGAAGAAAAGCCGCTTCAGACGGCAAATTCTGAACCTTCCAAAGAACCGAACGGCTATGCCGAAAAAGAGGAAATCTCCGAAAACCGTTAAGGTTAAAGAGACGTGAACCGAAGTCGATTCAGGAGATCGTCGAAGGACGAACCCAGATAAAGCTTTTCCGATAAGACGGACGTTGCTGAATAAAGATTTTATCCTAACGCTGAGCTTAACCGACGGCGCGTTAATGGGAATTTAACGCGCCAACGCGCCGCTTGGACGGTAAAATTTTGGAAAATTTCTTCGAAAGTTATTATTATTGCAGCTGTTGTTGTTTTACGGTACAATGCCTGATGCGGGCGCATGAAAGGTCGAGACCGCTTGACTTTTGGGCGAACGGCTAAAGGACAGAAAAGGCCGTTATCGGGCGGCAAATATTTGATCGAATTCCTGTATTCGAATGAAAGGCGCTGTAAATAGACAGACGCCGTAAGGGGAATTAAGCATGTCAAAAGAAACCGTCGAACCCAAACGTTCGCTTTTGCGAAAATCCTTTAACGTTGTTTGGAAAATATTTTATTATTCAATGGCGCTCGTTGGGATAATCGTTTTCATGCTGGCGTGCTGGGTGTATCATCTGCACCGTCTTTCAGTGCGTCCGTTGCCGGAACAGGCCGTTTTCACCGATTTAGAAACGGAGAGTTCTTTTGTCCTTTGTCCTTCCGGCGACAAACCTTCCGATTATCTCGAACCGATAAACGACGATTTTTGGAATTCTTTGCCCAAAGACGACGCGCCAAAGACGATCGTTCTAAAACGAACTGACGTCGACGATAAACAACTCGCTAACTTGGAAAGCCGAACCGACGTCGAGATTATCTATTTGGCGAACTGTCCTAATATTACGGATCAGTGCGTAGATTATCTTGCGCGCGTTCCTAATTTACGAAGAATCGTATTGGACGGTTGCGAACAGCTTGAATCGCCTGACTTTGAAAAATTGTGCGCGCTAAAAGCGCTGAATCGGCTGAGTCTTCGAAACTGCGTTAATTTGACCGACGCTTCGCTTCCGAAAATCGCGAAGTTGTCCAGTTTGAAAGCCCTTCAACTGAGCGGATGTTCGAAATTAACCGCCAAGGGAATGGAGTCCCTTTATGCACTGCCATTAGTAAAGTTTTCTCCGCCCGAGTGTTTATTAGACGACGAACATGTTAAAAGTCTATTGAACTACCCTTATCTTCGCGATTTGTCGATTAACTGTTCTCCCGACGACGCGGACGGGTTGCCTCTGAGCGACGACGGGTTGCTGCAAGTAGAAAAATTTGAATATCTAAAGTATATAGAAATAAGAAATTGTCCCCAATTATCAGAAGGAAGCGTTTTGCGGCTGTACAAAAAATTTTGTCAGCGCGCTCCTTCAATATTAGCGCCTCAGTTTTCTCCTTTCGGTAAGCGTACAAGCGCATATCCTCTAGATCCTTTTTTAGACGTCAAAAGCGCCCAATAGGGGGGAAACAAAAAAGAACCTTTTTCGCCGCTTCGTTTTTTAAAGAAAATTTTCACACCGTTTCATGAGAGTAGTTTAAAATGACTTCTGGAATCGACGTCAACGCAAATGAAAACAATGCGAACGACAAGGCGAACAAACGCTCTTTCTTTGCCCTGATAGGGAAAGCAGCGAAGGGCGTCGTATTCCTTTTCTTTTTACTCGGCTTAACGGCAACGTCGTTTGTGGGGAGCCGCGTTTACTCGCATTTAGCAGACGCGTATTACGAGAAAACCGGCGAAGACTGGGACGTCAACGGCCAAGGACGCAAGGTAAGTTCAGACCCAAGAATTCGCGCTTTTAGATATTCCAATATCACGGATTCAGAACTCGAAAGTCTTGCCGGACGCCGCGACGTCTTCGCCGTGTATCTCGTTTCCTGCCCTAATATTACCGACAGGTGCGTCGAATCTCTTTCCCGTATTCCCAATTTGAGGAGACTTGTAATCGAGAATTGCGGTCAAATACAGAATCCGGATTTTTCGAAACTCGCAAAATTGAGGAAACTAAAGCGTCTGAGCGTCAGGTTCTGTCCCTGTTTGACCGACGAATCGGCTCAAAAAATCGCACGTTTGCGTTCGCTGAAAATACTGCATTTGACCGGATGTTCGAGCCTGACTCCTCAGAGCGTTTCTCAATTCAAGTCGCTGCCCCTCGTTGAGTTTGCTCCGCCGGAATGCGTTTTGAAAGACGAAACGGTTTCCGAGATAACTAAAATCAAACGTCTTCGTTATCTGTACGTCGCCGGTAAAAAAGACGAAACATTGCCGTTAACCGAAACCGGACTCGCCGCTTTGGCGGAAATGGAAAAAATACGCGAAATCAGGGTCGAAAATTGCCCGAATATTTCGGACGAATCTTTATCGAAAATCGCTAATAAAACGAAAGCGCAAAGGGGAATGTGGGAATACGATTTTCTCATTTCCTCCGATCGAAAGGGCAATTTTATTTCGCCAAGCTTTACGTACGTCGATTAGCAGACGCGGCTATGTCGGTTAGACGTCGGGACGCCGATTGTGAAGAGGATTCTTTTTTCATCGTATCACAATTATCTGGATCAAGGGAGCGGAGCGGCAATTTCGGTTCGCTCCGCCCTTCGTTTATTAGCGAATAATATTTGCCTTTGTTAAATAATCCGAACGAAACCGTGGCGCCCAAAGCCATATTGGGGGTGGGCGTTTTCAGCAACGCCCTTTTAGGAACGAAACAATGAAGTCGCTTTTACGCAGAAAGAAGTTAATCTGGACGATAATCATTCTTGGTTTGTTCGGGTATTATCTGCGCTACATGTACCTGCAAGTTAAAGGACGCTATCTGGTAACGGGGCAAGAGATGTTAAACGACATGCGGTATATGTCAGACTTGTTCATGGATTATGGAGAAAAAAACGGCGTAACCCGGTTGCCAAACGACGTTGTTTCTTCAACCGAAGAACCGCTCCTGAGTTGGAGAGTCCCCCTCCTTTCGGCTGTTCAGGAGAGAGAGAAAGAACGGAAAATAAAAATTGACGAAACACAAAGTTGGGATTCGCCAGCTAACGAGGCGGCGTTAGAACTTCGGCCCTATTTTTACTTCTATCCTATATTCGCAGATTTTTATCCGTTCCCCTTCACCCTTTTTCAAAAAAGACAATGGGTGGAACAGCGAGAACCTAAGACCTGTCTCCTTCGCATTACCGAGGTTCAAGACGCGTTAGAAGCAGGAATCGCTCTTCATGACGACGATCCTTACGTCGTTTTAGTCGCTCCTCAACACGCCGTCCCGTGGACCAAACCGCAAGACGTTTCCATATGGGAGATTCTAAACGGAGACGTTGAATTATACCGTTTGGGAGCAACGACGTCTTATATAGACGTAAAAGGCGATTATTACAAATGTGAATCGGAACAACTGCTTAGAATAATAAGACGCTTGGCCTGCTCAAACAGTTTTGCAAAAAGAGAGGCGGCTCCGTTGAAGAATTCTGAACCTTCCCGAGAGGCAACCGAAGACTCGGATAACACAGAAGAGAACTCCGATACGCTTTAAGAGTCATAAAATGGAAATAAAGGGAAGGCAGATAACGGTGAAATTTAGTAAACGGCGCAGAATATATCTTTTCCTCTTGGCGCTTTTCGCCTGCGCGTTGGTCTTTGCCGGTTTAAAAGGCTGGAGCCATTGGAAAAAAGAATCTGATTTTGATCGTAAAGTATTTAAAATGCTGAACGTTCTGGAGGAGTTTTATAATATTTGCATTCTCCAGGAAGGAGATCGGCGGATTATCGATAATTATGTGGCGTACAATAAACGCGATAAACCTCTAGGCAGTTGGAGAATGGCGTATTTGTATGAAAAGTATCAAGTTGAATGCAACGCGTCGCTGTCGAAGCTGGCTAATAACGAACTGTTAGAAGGCGGAGAATTATTCGGTAAGTATTGGAACCCCTTTGAGAGTTGGGACGAGGAACCGAATTATTCGTACCGTCACGAGGATCTCTGCTGGAATGACGATTCCCGTTCGCCGCGTTATAACGAGACAAGCGTAATGACGCTTGTTGGAGAAGGAACGGCTTTTGATATAATCCAGAAAATGAACGACCCCTACGACTATGAATCGGTCGTTTTTGGAGAATGCGGTTCCGCGATTCTCTTTATCGAAGCGGTTGACTCTGGCGTCCACTGGGGGCAGCCGGGCGACTTTGATGTTAAAACGGTAACCAAAGAGCAACTTTTTCCGGGAGATACGGAGGGAATATTAGTCGCCTTTAGCAATAGGGAAATATGGTACGTCGAAAGAACCGTTCCGATGGCAATACTAAAGATCTTCATGACGGTAAAAACCAGTAAAAAATACGAACGTGAACATGAGCGTTACCAACTGCTGTCTCCCTACGGAAGCAGATTTGTTCACGCCATAGGAGCCTTCAGACCTTTTGTTTACTAGGCAAAAACGCCCGGATCGGTCTTAACGCCCGCGAGGGACGCGGCGTTCGGGCGGTTCCCCCGTCCGAACGCCCTTTTCTCATTTTCCGCCAACCCTGCCGTCTCTTTCCTTGCGTTCCACCCCGCCCCGGTTTATAATTCGGAAACTCAAACGATTTCCAATTCGCCGCGTCGCGCGTCGGCGCCTGAACCGGTTCGCATCGCAAACGGCAAGCGTCGCGGCAAATCCCAACGGAGACGGTCATGTCCGCGCCTTTTCGCTATTCTCTGCTTGCAATTCTACTTACGGCGTCGTTCGCGTTCGCGCAAACGGCGTTCGCCGCAAACGACGGCCGGCCGGATCCGGAATCGGTCCGGCTCGCGATCGAGGATATGCTCGAAACGTTCGACGAAGAGTATCCCGACGGCGAGACGTTCCTCAACGAGCTCGACGCGCTCGCCGCCGAGCCCGACTCGCCGGAACGCGGCGCCAAACTCCTTGCGCTGCAAAAGCGCGCGCTCCTGGCGCATCCGCTCCTTTCGGGCCAAAAGATCCTCGCGGTCCGGCGCGGCGCGAACCAGATCGCGACCCCGTCGCTCAACGCGTACGTAACCGAAGACGTGCCGAAAAATATCCCGTCGCAGATCGTCGCGATCGATCCGACGTCCGGACGGGTCCAAGTCCTCTACGACGCGCCCGAACGCACAATCGTCGACGCCGATCTCGAATTCGACGGCGAGCGGCTCATGTATACCATGCCGGGCCAAAACGGCCGCTGGGCGCTCCACGAACTCGATCTCGCGCCCTTTCTCGCCGGAACGGCGCAGACGGCGGACTCAATGCAAATCTCGCCCAATCTCGACGAAATCGACTTCTTCGATTCGTGCTATCTCCCGGACGGGGACGTCGTCTACGGCTCGAACGCGACCTTTCAGGGTCTCCCGTGCGAGTCGGGCCGCAAGCAGATGGCGCTCCTCTACCGCATGAATCTGGAGACGAAAGAGATTAAACAGCTCACGTTCGAGCAGGACAGCGACTGGTGCCCAACTATGATGGAGAACGGGCGCGTTATGTACCTGCGCTGGGAATACACCGACACGCCCCACTTCTTCTATCGGCTCCTCTTCTCGATGAATCCGGACGGCACGAATCAGACCGCCGTCTACGGCTCCAATTCCTACTGGCCCAATTCCCTCTTCTACGCCAAGCCGATCCCCGGCGATCCCGAACGGTTCGTCGGCGTCGTGTCGGGCCATCACGTCGGCCGGCCCGGAAGACTCGTACTCTTCGATCCGCGCAAAGGGCGGCATGAAACGGAAGGCGTCGTGCAGTCGATCCCCGGCCGAAACGACGTCGTCGAAAATGAAATTGAAGACCGGCTTTACGCCGACCGCTGGCCGAAATTTCTTCAGGTCGATCCGCTCGGGACAGGCGAGGACGACGGGGCCGGCAAATACTTCCTCGTCTCCGCGAATCGCGGGGACGGCTGGGGAATCTGGCTCGTCGACGTCTTCGACAATATGACGCCGATCGTCCAGAGCGCCGACGCCGCGTACACCGATCCGATCCTCCTGACGCCGCGCAAACGCCCGCCCGTCCTCTCCGAGCGCACGAACCCGAATCAGAACGACGCGACCGTCTTTCTCGCCGACGTCTACTTCGGGCCCGGCCTCAAAGACGTGCCGCGCGGAACCGTTAAAGCGCTCCGCGTCTTCGAATATCATTTCGCGTATCCGTTCTCCGGCCATAACGACGTAATCGGAATCGAGAGCAGCTGGGACGTTAAACGCGTTCTGGGAACCGTACCCGTCGAAGAGGACGGAAGCGCGACCTTCCGCATACCCGCGAACGTGCCCGTCGCGATTCAGCCGCTCGACGCGCAGGGGCGCGCGCTCCAGCTCATGCGCAGCTGGCTCGTCGGCAAGCAGGGCGAATCGGTCGCGTGCTTCGGCTGTCACGAAAACGCGAACGATATCTCGCCGACCGACCGCACAATCGCCAGTACGATAGCGCCTCATGAAATTACCCCGTGGCGCGGCCCGACGCGCGGGTTCGACTTCCTGCGCGAAGTCCAGCCGGTTTTGGATAAATACTGCATTGGCTGCCACGACGGGTCCGAAGAATCGCGCAAGAAGTTGGGCGTCCCGCAAGACGCGGCGTTCCCGAACTTTAAGGACTATACCCTCGAAACGGTCGAAGACGGCGCACAGCGTCAGATCGGCCCGTTCTATCGCAGCTATATGGCGCTGCGCCCGTACGTGAGTACGCCGGGGCCCGAAAGCGACGTTCACCTCTTCCAGCCGGGCGAATATCACGCGACTATGTCGCCCCTCGTGCAAATGATCTTTAAGGGTCATCACAACGTCAAGCTCGACGCCGAGGCGCTCGACCGAATCTATACCTGGATCGATCTCAACGCGCCCTGCTACGGCACGTGGACTGAAGCGCACCGGCATTGGCAGAATAAAGTCCTCCTCGACTGGATGCAGATCGACCACGAAAAGCAGATGGCGTCGATCGCGAAATACCGGGAGCTGCGCAAGCTCTATCAGGAGAAATTCGCGGACGTGAGCGAGGATCCGGAAGGGGACGCCGTCGACGAACAGCTCGGATACGACCAAGTGGAAGCGCGCCGCGCCGCCAATCCGCCGATTATGCCCGAACGCGTCGAAAGACCGAAGTTTAAACTCGCGGCGCCCGAAGGGTACGATCCGCTCGATACGCCCGGCAAAGCGTCGGCGCGCCAGTTCGAGACCGCGCCCAACGGCGTCGTCGGCAAATCGCTCGCGATTAAAGACGGCGTTTCCGTCGATCTGCGCTGGATACCCGCGGGCGATTTCCAGTTCGGCTCCAACGGCGAAACGGACGCGGAATATCCCATGCGGCCCATGAGAATCGAGTCGGGCTTCTGGATGGGAACGACGGAGATCACCAACGAGCAGTACGCGCTCTTCGATCCGAGTCACGACAGCCGCTATACCGACGAGCTCACGAAAGACCACGCGCGGCCCGGCATACCCGCGAACGGGCCGCGACAGCCGGTTACGCGCGTCGGATACGACGCCGCGGTCCGATTCTGCCAATGGCTCGACGCCGAGCTCAAAGCGAAAGGGGCGCTTCCCGACGGCGTCGAAGTCCGGCTTCCGTCGGAGATCGAATGGGAATACGCGGCGCGCGCGGGCTCGAACGAGCCGTTCTGGTACGGCGCGCTCCGAACCGACTTCGCGCAGTTCGCCAATCTCGCCGATAAGAGCCTGACGAAGATGCGCGTCGGGCAAGGCTCCGTCGACTACTGGCGAAAAGCGCCGGTCGACGACGGAACAATCGCTATCGCCAACGTCGCGTCCTATCGCGCGAACGCGTTCGGACTCTACGACATGATCGGGAACGTCGCCGAACTGACCGGCTCGCCGTGGACTCCCAACGGCATGGCGGTTCAGCCGCGCGCCGAGACGGCCGACAGACCGGGCGACCTCGAACGTATTCCGCGAGTCGTGCGCGGAGGCAGCTGGAAGGACTGGCCCGAACGCGCGACGTCCTCGTTCCGAACGCCGGTTATTCCGTATTTCCACGCGCCCGACGTCGGATTCCGGGTAATCGTCGCGCCTAAGTAACGGCTTCCCGGCACGGTTGACGCCTCGCCCGTCCCGCCGATAACGCCGCGCCGGTCTTCGCGCCGACGCGGCGTTTTCTATTGGCGCGGCGCGTCGGAAAAGGGAACTCAAACCGCCCCTTTTAACAGTCCGGCGCCCGGCTGGAAAGGGCGGTTCCGTTTATGCCGGCAAACGCGCTTGCCGACGCGCTCAAAAGGGCGAGATTTCCGGTCGTTACTTGTAAAAATAACAACCGGGATTATACTAGTGGAACGGCGAGTTCCAAACGACCGCGCGCTCGCCGGTTTTAAAGCGGTCTCAAGAAGAAAGAATCGAACAATGGCAAAGAAATTACTGACCGGAAACGAGGCGATCGCACAAGGCGCGTACGAAGCCGACGTTTCGGTCGCGACCGGCTATCCGGGCACGCCTTCAACGGAAATTCTGGAAAACGTCAGTAAGCTTTACGGCGATATCTACTGCGAATGGTCGCCCAACGAAAAAGTAGCGTTCGAAGCGGCGGTCGGCGCCTCGACGACCGGAGCGCGCGCGATGACTACCATGAAGCTCGTCGGGCTCAACGTCGCCGCCGACCCGCTCATGACGCTCTCGTACACCGGCGTCAACGGCGGTTTTATCGCGGTCGTCGCCGACGACCCCGGTATGAATTCCTCGCAAGACGAGCAAGACACGCGGCTCTTTGCGCACTTCGCGAAAGTACCCGTCCTCGAACCGTCCGACTCCCAGGAAGCGAAAGACTTCATGAAGGCCGGGTTCGAACTCTCCGAACAGTTTAATACGCCCGTCATTCTGAGAACGACCACGACCGTCAGCCACTCGCGCGGCGTCGTCGAAACGGCCGACCGCGTTAAGCTCGACCGGCCTCACTCGTTCAAAAAAGACCCGCAGCGTTACGTCCCGATTCCGGCGTTCGCGCGCGGCATGCGCGTCCGGCTCGAAGAGCGTGTCGAAAAGCTCTCCGAAGCGGCCTCGAAATCGGCTCTCAACCGCGTCGAATGGAACGAAAACGGCGATCGCGGGCTGGGAATTGTAACGTCGAGCGCGGCGTATCTCTTTGTCAAAGAAGTCTTCCCGGAAGCGAACGTGCTCAAGCTCGGCTGGTGCTATCCGTTCCCGGATCAGCTCCTCCTCGACTTCTCCAACGCGGTCGAACAGGTCGTCGTTATTGAAGAGCTCGAAGATTTCGTCGAACTCCATATGCGCACGCTCGGCCTCAAGCCGTTCGGCAAGAAGATCGGCGGCGAACCGCTCGTCCCGAAATACGGCCCGCTCGACGTCGACGTGCTCAAAAAGGTGCGCGCGACCCTCGCCGCCAATCCGGCGACGGCGAAATACTTCCCGAACGACGCCGCGCCCGCCCCGCAGACGGCGCTCCCCGAACTCCCGACCCTCCCGAACCGTCCTCCGGTGCTCTGCCCCGGCTGCCCTCACCGCGGGCTGTTCTACGCGCTGGGCAAATTCAAGACGGTCGTCGCGGGCGATATCGGCTGCTATTCGCTCGGCGTCGCCCCTCCGCTCAACTGCATGGACACGATCCTCTGCATGGGCGGCGGCATTACGGTCGCCCACGGTATGGACTGCGCCAAGAACGACACGCCGGTCGTCGGCGTTATGGGCGACTCCACGTTCTTCCACAGCGGCATGACCGGGCTCATGGATATCGTCTACAACAAAGGCAAGTCGACGATCGTCGTGCTCGACAACCGCATTACGGCCATGACCGGCCATCAGGACAACCCCGGCACCGGCAAGACGATCTCGGGCGACGAGACCTTCGCCGCCGATATCGCCGAAATCGCCAAGGCGATGGGTATGAAGAACGTCGTTACGGTCAATCCGCGCAAACTCGACGAAACGAGCGCCGCGCTCAAGACGGCGATCGAATCGGACGAGCCGTGGCTCATTATCGCGAAAGAACCGTGCCCGTTGGCGTACCGCAAAAAGCTCGAACACGGCGTGCGCGTCAATCAGGACAAGTGCAAAAAGTGCGGCTCGTGCCTCAAGCTCGGATGCCCCGCGATCGAACGGAACGCCGAAAAGGTCGTCTCCATTAACGATTCGCTATGCGTCGCGTGCGGATTGTGCATGCAGGTCTGTAAATTTGGCGCGTTGGAACAATTCGACCTGAAATCGTCGAAGGGAGGTCTCGTATGACGGCTAATGAAAATATGAACGTCGTTCTGGTCGGCGTCGGAGGACAGGGCATTCTCTTGGCGAGCGCGATCGTCGCGACCGCCGCGCTCGATTCCGGGTACGACGTCAAAACCAACGAGATCCACGGCATGGCGCAGCGCGGCGGGTCCGTGCTCGCGCAAGTCCGATACGGCAAAAAGGTCTACAGTCCGCTCGTGCCCAAAGGGACGGCGACCGTGCTCGCCTCGCTCGAAAAGACCGAAGCGATCCGCTACGTCGACTACCTCGCGCCCGACGGGCTCGCCGTTATCTCCGATCAGATTATCGTTCCGGTAACCGTCTCGTCCGGGGCGGCGACCTATCCCGATCTCGACGAAGCGGCCCTGCGCAAGATCTTCCCGCGCTTGGCGTACGTCCACGCGGTCGACCGCGCGATCGAGCTCGGCAACGCGCGCGCCGCGAACGTCATTCTGCTCGGCTCCCTGTCGACGAAGCTCGACTTGACCGACGACGCGTGGCAGAACGCCATTAAGAAGTGCGTTAAGCCGCAGTTCGTCGATCTCAATCTCAAAGCGTTCTATCTCGGACGCGAGCTCGCGCAAAACGCGTGAGCGAGTCGGGCGGTTCGCGCCGCCCCGTAAGTACAACGCGCGCCGGCGCCGTCTCTGCGGCTCGGCGCCGCGTTTTTTGACGCCCCCCATCATTCAAACGCAAGGAGAAGACGATGTCCGCCGCCGAAGCCGCCGATCTGAAACCGCCCGTTGCCAAAACAGCCGGAGAACGGCTCGTCGCGCTCGACGCGCTTAGAGGATTCGATATCCTCCTGCTGCTCCTGCTCGGCGTCGTCTCGAAGTTCGCGAACGGCCCCATGCCGGGCCTCATCGAGGGGAAATCGGAGGCGTGCGTCAACTTTTGCAATAAGTTCGTAAGCCAGTTTCATCATATTCCGTGGGAAGGATTTACCCTGTGCGATCTCGCCATGCCCCTCTTCGTCTTTATGGCGGGCGCGGCGATTCCCTTCTCCCTCGCGCGCTATCTGCGCGGCGACGATAAGCGCTGGGGCCGGCTCTGGTTCCGAATTATCCGGCGCGTCGTCGTTCTGTGGATCTTCGGCATGGCGGTTCAGGGACATTTGCTCTCGCTCCACCCGGAAGAGTTCAAGCTCTTCTCGAATACGCTCCAGTCGATCGCCGTCGGGTATCTCTTCTCCTGCCTGGCCTATCTCTTCCTCCCGAAATGGGCGCAGCGCGGACTCTTCGTTCTGCTCTTAATTGCGTTCTGGGCGGCCATGAAGTTCATAACGGTCGGCGGAGACGGAAATACCGAAGGGATTACCGAATGGACCATGAACTGGATTAACGCGCGCGGATGCGGCGGCGGAAGTTACGCCGAAGGAATGAACCTCGCCTACTGGGTCGACTGCCGCGTCTTAGGGAAATGGATGGACGCCGCGAGCGTAAACGAAGCGGGCGAGGTCGTCTTTGCCCCGTGGTATCAGTACACGTGGATTCTCAGCTCCCTGACGTTCGTCGCGACCGCCCTTTCCGGCATGTTTGCCGGCGACCTGTTCTATGGGACCCGCGAGCGGCTCAAGACGTTTGTGCCCGGCGACGTCGAAGGGCGCAAACGCGTCCAGTGGACGGCGTGCGCGTACGTCTTTGCCTCGGGCTGCGCGTGCCTCTTCCTGGGACGGCTCTGGAACAGCTTCCCGGAAGGGAGCCTGCTCTATTGCCCGATTATTAAACACATTTGGACGTCCTCGATGGTTCTCCACGCCTCGGGAATCAGTCTGCTCCTGCTCGCCGTCTTCTACGCGGTCTTCGATATCTGGAAGATACCGGGGCTCAAGACGTTCCTCGTCGTGTTCGGAACCAACGCGATCGCCGCGTATATGCTCTCGCATATCCTGAAGTTCGACGAAATCGTCGGATGGGTTCTTTACGGCTTGGAGCGGTATATCGGCTCCTGGTATGAGTTTACGCTCTCCGTCGCGGGCGTCGCGCTCATTTGGCTCATTCTGCACAACTTCTGGAAACAGGGGAAATTCCTGCGCGTATAACGAACGCGCGAAACGCGTTCGAACGCCGTTCCCGTCCCCGTTTTACGACCGTTAGAAAAAGAAAAGACATAGAATGAATTTGACGACTGAACTCAGGCCCGGCGTCGACTACGTCGGATATGTAGACTATAACGTTCGCGATTTCCACAGTTACGACACGCGCCTCGGCGCGACGTACAACGCGTATCTGATTCGCGACGAGAAGATCGCGCTTATCGACACGGTCAAGGCGCCGTTCGCGGCCCAGCTTAAACGGAACGTCGCGTCGCTCGTCGATCTCGAAAAGGTCGACTATCTCGTCTGTCTTCACGCGGAGCTCGACCATGCGGGCTCCCTTCCGGCAATGGTCGAGGCGTGCCCGAACGCGACGGTCGTTTGCAACGCGAAATGCAAAGACGCGCTGGCCGGCTTTTTTGACGTCTCCAACTGGAAATTCCAGATTCTCAATTCGGGCGACAGTCTGAGTTTGGGCAAACGCTCCCTGACGCTCGTCAACGTTCCCATGGTCCACTGGCCGGAATCCTCCGTCGCCTATATGCCGGAAGAGAAGATTCTCTTCTCGAACGACGCGTTCGGTCAGCATATCGCGACGTCGGAACGGTTCGACGACGAATACGACCTCCCCAAAATTCTCGAAGAGGGCAAGAGCTACTACGCCAATATCGTCGCCCCTTACGGCCGGCAGGTCTTAAAGACGCTCGAAGCGGTCGCGCCGCTGGAAATCGAGCTTGTCGCGCCCGCGCACGGAATTATCTGGCGCTCCCATATTCCCGAAATGTTCGCCGCGTATAAGACGTGGGCGTCGAATAAGTACGCTCCGAAAGTCCTCGTGATTTACGATACGATGTGGCAGAGCACGGAGCTCATGGCCGAAGAGATCTACGCGGGCGCGGTCGATTACGGCCGCAAGCTCGCCAACGAGAATCCGAGCGCGCCGAAGCTCGACGTGCAGCTCATGCACGCGCGCAAAACGACGCTCACGCGGCTGGCGGCCGAAGCGCTCGACGCGGGCGCCGTCGCGCTCGGAAGCGCCACGCTCAACGCATGGCTCATGCCGGCGATGGCGTCGGTCCTCGCCTATTTCCAAGGGCTGAAATTCCGCGAAAAGACTGCATTGGCGTTCGGCTCGTTCGGCTGGGGACCCGGCGGCGCGGAAGCGATTCAGAAAGCGATTCCCGAACTCAAGTACGTTCCCCTTACGGAAACGCCCATTAAAGCGAAGCAGCGGCCGACCGCCGACGATCTCGCGAAATGCCGGGAGGCGGGCGAAAATCTCGCCAAAGCCGCGTGGGAACGCTATTTGGCGGATCAGCAGTAACAAGACGCCTTTGCGCGGGCGTTTGCCCCAAAAAAGAAACGCGCTCCGACGCGCCGATACGGCGTTTCGGAGCGCGTTTTTTTTTCGCTCGAGCCGGGCCGAAAACGCGCGTCAGCCGGCGGACGGCCTCATACTGAACGGCTCGCCCTCTTCCCCTTCCGGACGTTCTAAAAGACGCGCTTCGCATTCCGGACAGACGACAAAGCCCTGCTCGTGACTCTTTTCGTGATTGAAGCAGAACCCCGTTCCGCACCGGGGGCAGCTGCACCAGTCCTCGTTTGAACAATACGGACACGGCGGCATCGCGACTATTCTCTCGGAAGAAATCTCCGGGGGCGTATAGCCGCCGTCGATAAAGAAATCGTCGGGGACGGGGAACGACGCGTCCGGGAAATAAACGCCGCTTCCGTACGGAACATATTTAAGCCGCATGAGATACGGCTTGCGCGTCGTGGCGCAGACGCCGTGAAAGAAGAGCTGCGGCGGATCTTCCGGCGGGTCGGGATATTCGTCCCCGACGATCTCGATTCCATCCGGCGTCTTCAGATCGTCGGCGCTTAACCCGTTCTGCGACGCGTTCTTACTGACCGACTGAATCGCGGAACTCATCCAGATAAACAGTTTTGAGAGCATGTCGGGCGTCGCCTCGGACGCGCGGAACGTAACGTCCGCGATCTCCTTGAGCACGTCGAAATCGACGGCGCTCCCGCACGCGATGGCGTAGATATTCGCCGGCTTCGGACGCTGCGCGCGAAGCTTTTCGAGCGCCGGACGCCACGAATCGGTCGGCTGACCGTCCGTAAGCAGAAAGACGATCGGGCGCCAGTCCCCTTTTTCAGTCTCCGTCGCCGGCTCGACCTCCTTGGCGATCTGAACGCGCAGCAGTTCAAGCGCGGTTCCTAACGCCGTGCCGGGCCGCGCTTTAAGCTCCGGAATCTTGAATTCCGAAATGTCGGTCAGCGGAACGAGCGCGCGCGCGATCGAATCGAACGTTATTATAGAAAGCCACGCCGTCTCCAACGCGTAGGGATTCCGGTGAAGACTCGCGAGCATAAGGTCCAAACTGCGATTGATCTGGTCGATCGGCTCTCCGAACATGGACTCCGACGTGTCGACGACGATATAAACTGGCAATCTGCGCATAACGCCCCCTTATATTCTTCCCCGTAACGCTATTAACTGTTGGCAATACTCACGTTGACGATACGGCCCGTCTTCTTCCCGGAAAGCAGGAGCTGCAGATTCTGCGTCAGCGTTACCCCTTTGCCGGGCGGGATTAACTCGCCCGTCGAAAGATTTTTAAGATCGGGAAGCCGTTGATTCACGAACATCCACGCGTTGTTGTGGAACGCAAAATAGCCGACGCGCTCCAGATCTTTCTCGGACAGCTTCTCGTTGGGGACCGTCATTCTGTCGACGTGCCAAGGATAGAGCGACTGCCCGCTGAATATCGTCATGCGCCGTCTTTCGGGACGGTAACTGGCCCCGTCGTTCGTAATATAAAAATCAAACACCGGCGCCTGTTTTTTATAAGGATTTCCGCAATAAGGACAAACGGCTTTCTTCTTATTGTCGAACACGAACCACTTCATAACGCAGTTTGGATTCTCGCAAGGCAGAACGAGATCGGTCGTCCTGACGAGCGCGTCTTCCCATTCGCCGGCGGACGGACGGAGCGAAGGATTGTGCAGGCCGTCGACAAACGCCCGGTTAAACAGTTCGGTAAGATAAGGCCCCGTCGTCTTATACGGAATTCTTGCCGCGTCGATCCACGGAAGGTAGACGCCGTCGTTTTTGCCGACTTTCGGACGGTTGCTCGCGTCGGTTGGATGCTCGACAAAGAGCGCCTTCTCCCCCATCTCCAATCGTTCCTGAACTTCGCTGTCTGTACTGTGAATCTTGCCGCCGCGAAGCGGATGCCGATGGAGAAGATACTGATAGATCAGTACGGCGAGCGCGTGAAGATCCGTCGTCCGTTTAGGCAGCTCGCGCTTTTCCTTCGGGCCGTATGCGGTCGCGACGACCTCGGGCGCCATGAAGTCGGGCGTGCCGAGCACGTCCGGGGGAAAGAGGCCCGGTACGACGAGACCGTCCACGTCGATAATGCACGCCGAACCGGTCTTCGGATCAATCAGGCAGTTCTTATAAGAGAGATCGCTGTGCGCAAGGCCCGCCGCGTGAAGACGGCGGACGCCGCGGCTCAGACGAATGCAGATTTTCAAAAAACTAAGCAGACTCCCCTTCTCGTCCGGCGGAACGAACTTATTGAAATTCTTCGCCGAAGCGAACCATTTTCCTTCCTTCTCGGCGCCTTTAAGCGGTTCGCTGTCAAAGAAATAGCATTTCTCGTACGCGGGAACGACCAGTCCCATTCTGCCGTCGTATTCGACGATCTTTTCGGGCCAGCAGAAAATCTCCTTCCAGTATTCTCCGCCTTCCTGCTCAAAGAGATCGTGCCGGTATTTTCCGACGATATTTTCGATTCGCTCTTTACCATACGGATCGAGCGGGTTTCGAAAGAACGCCACGACGTAGCTCTTATCGGGCGCAAAGTACACGTCTTTAATCGCGCCTTGAGCCGGATCTTTGTAAATAAACTCTACTTGCGAGCCGTCTTTCGCGGTCGTTCTAACAACGTCCGACATATGTTTTTCCTCTTGCGGGCGCGCTCCGCGGCGCAAAGCGCGTCGACGCCCCTGTTTTGCTGAAAAACGCCTGTAAACTGTCTTTTAAATTACGGTTTGACAAAACTATGCGCCGGCCGAACCTTCTTCGAGCGGAATCTCTTTGGAGAAATCGTCTTGCGCGCGTTCGGTTCCCGGCTCGGACGACGCGGGCACGCGTTCGCTCACTTCGTCTGGAATTTCCGGCTGCGCCGCGGTTTCGGCGGAGCCGCTTGCGCCCGACTTAATCTCCAACTGCTTGGAAATGTGGACGTTGGCAAATCGGAATTCGCCCGGAATGCGCGCTTTCGTTCCGAACTGATACGACGACTTGAACCGGCCGTTGATATAGAAATCGACGCGGCCGCTGTACTCTTTCGTCGGAACGCCGTCGATAAGGAGCGCGTCGTTTTCCGCGCGGCACGAAAGCCCGAATTCCTCAAATCCGCGCGTCTCCAAGACGGTGAGGGAGAACCCTTTGTCCTCTTCGCATAAATCTTTATAGCTCAGTTTATACCGGAACGGAGATCCGACGCGCGCGACCGGAAGACGAAGGCTCTGCACCTTTTTGAGGATCGCGTCGACTCGCTTGGAACGTTTCGCGTACTGCGCGTCGACAAGATCGAGCGAGACGCCGAGCGCCGCTTCCGCCAGACCGACCTGCTTAACCCGATTGACGATCCGGATTTGCGCGACGTAGCTCCGCTTTTCGTCGCACAGGGACAGGCGCATGCAGTCGTCGAGCTTAACGGAACTGCCGCACGGGACCGCCTTTTGATTCGTCAGATCGTAGAGGTGCGGGATACGCTCGTTATTGAGAATCCAGTCGTCCCCCTCTTTGGTAAAGTACGCGACGCGCAGCTTTTGGTTGGCCGTGAGCTTCTCGTTGTATTCGACCGTCTTGTCGATATGCCACAGGAAGAGCTCTTTCCCTTCGTAGGCGACAAGTTTGCGCCCTTCCGGGAGATAATCGACTCCGTTACGCGACATGAAATACTCAAAGACGGGAACCGTGTCTTTATAATGCGCGCCGCAGTAAGGACATATCTGCTTCGGCTGTTCCCGATAGACGAATTCGTGCTTAACGCATCTGGGATTCGAGCAGGGGAGGAGAAGGTCGAGCGTCTTAACGAGCGACTCTTCCCACGCGTTGGCGATCGGACGCTTCATGGGCGTATGCAGGCCCTCGATAAACGCCTGATCGAAGAGCGCTTTAAGATACGGCCCGCAAACCGTATAGGGGACCTGTTCCGGATCGACCCACGGCAGCGATTTCTCTTCGCCCGCGGAGACCTTGCGCCGGTTGCTCGAATCGGTCGGATGCTCGATAAAGACGGCGTGCTCGCCCATCTGCATCTTCTCCTGCTCTTTCGCTTCAAGGTCGGAAAAACTCTCGCCCTGAAGCGGATGCCGGTGCAGAAGGCACAGGTAGATCATGACCGCGAGCGCGTGCAAGTCGGTCGAACGGGACGGCAGAACGCGCGCCGGATCTTTGCGCGAGAGGTGCGACGTCGCCACGACCTCCGGCGCGATAAAGTCGCGCGTGCCGAGCACTTCCGGAGCGAACAGACCGGGTACGACCAGACCGTCGACGTCGATAATGCACGCGCGGCCGCCTTTCGGATCGATGAGGCAGTTCTTATACGAAAGATCGCTGTGCGCCAAGCCGGTCGCGTGCATACGCCGCACGGCGCGGCTGAGTTCGAGACACGCGCGCAGAAAACCGCCAAGCGTTCCCTTCTCTTCCGGAGGCACGAAGCGGTTGTAGTTCTTTGCGGACGCCCACCATTTCCCTTCTTTCTCTTCGCCGGCAAGATTGCCCGTCTGAAAGTAGAAGTTCGGGCTGTAGACCGGCATCACGACCCCGAGCCGCCCTTCGTACTCCACGATCTTTTCGGGCCAGCAGAAGGTAGTGCGCCAGTATTCGCCCCCGACGCGGTTGAAAATGCTCTTATAATATTCGCCGACAAGCTTTTCGATTCGGCGCCTGCCCGACTCGCCAAGTTCTTTCCGGAAGAACGCGACGACGTAGCTGCGGTCCGGAGAAAAGAAGACGTCCTTGATCGCTCCCTGTTTCGGCTCGCTGTTGACGAACTCGACGGCGCTTCCGTCGCGCGCGGTTAATGATACGACGTTCGACATAGATTTGCTTTCAGGTTACTGGTTGAAACAATCGGAATAACAAACGTCTCCGCGCGTTACGGAGTCGCGGCGTCGGCTGCGCCGTCGGATTCGACTTTCGACGACGGGTCAATAAGATCGGAATCCTCGACGGAATCGTCGTCGTTTCCAATCAGATCGGAATCTTCGACGGTTCCGTCCGGCTCTTCCTCAGACGAAGCGCCCGGCGCGGCCGGAGATTCCTGCTCAATCTCTTCTGCGAGCTCAAATTGCGTTTCCGTGGGATCGGGCTCCTCCGCCGGGCTCGGTTCCGGCGCCGGTTCTTCGTCGCTTTCTTCTTCCGGTTTCGGCTCGAAACGGTCGTTGACGACTAGGAGCAGCGTGCGGTCGTCGTGGTTCCCGTCCCGGAAAAAGCTCATCCCTTTGAGGAGCGCGTCCGCGCGTTCTTCGGGCGTTTTCGAAGCGTCGAGCGCGTTCGGAAATTCTTTCGGCAGAATCTCGTCCCAGAAGAACTTCCACTTGTTTTTGTCGGTAAAGTTCGTCTCGGCCGGAAAGAACGGATCGGAAATCCCGTCGGTCATGAGAACGAGCGCTTGGAAGTCGTCGAAGAAATTCAACTGTACCCGCGCCGCGACCTTTTCCGGATTGATTTCGTCGTTCATTGTGAGGAACCGCGTCTGGCCCGCAAATTCGCCCCCGTCCGGAAGGCCGAGCGTGTGAACTTTCGACGTTCCGTTCGGGCGGTAGACCGCCGCGCCGCCGTCCCCGACCCAATACGAGGCGACCGCCCAGAACGCGGGCCGCGTCTCCGTCGCCGGAAAACGTTTCGCCGCCGCGCACAGGAACGTCGTACTGTAGTCCGCCGTCTTGGCTTCGTGGGCTTCCGCCGACTTTTTGATCTCGTTCCACGCGTCGTAAACGGCGCCGTAGAAGAACTGCCCTACGTTCGTTCGTTCAATCGCTTTAGCGTCGCACGAAGGATTGGACTTCCAGTCCGTCTTCGCTTCAAATTCTTTACAAACAGCCTCGTCGAACGAGACGTTGTACTCGGAAAGGTACGACTTCAGCTTCTCGTAAGTCTTTTCGCACGCGATCTTAGAACCTTCGCGCGAATATTTCGCCGATCCCGCCCCGTCCGCGACCGCGAAAAAGAGCCAGCCGTTCGCTTCGGGCCCCGTCTTAATGAGAAAATGATCGTCTCGGAATTTCCCTTCGTTCGCGTGGGAACGCCCGCGTTCGCTCGCCGCGATTACGACGAGCCCGTCGGCCAGCGCTCCGCCTTGCGACGCGCTGTTCGCTTTCTGGAAAGGCGCGGTCTTATCCGCCGGCAGATCCTTCCACATCGAACGCGGATCGGGCGTAATATAAAACGGCTTCGGCGTTAAGGCAAGATCTTTGAGGTGCGCTTGAGCCGGAAACGCTTTAGGCCTGTTAAAGTTAAAGACCTTCTGAATGAGCTGATCCGCTCCCAGCCGGAACTCCAACGTGGCGGCAAGTTTAATTTGAACGGCGCCGTCGAAAGAACTCGTCGGTTTCCCGTCGTCCCCCGCGCCAGAGACCCGAAGAACGCCTCTCTCGATTTCACAGTTAAGGCCGAGGTCGCTAAAACCTTCTTTTTCCTTAATATAAATCTTTGTACGGCTTCGGTCTCCGCCCAACAGTTTATACGAAAAACTGTACGGCTTTAAGATCGTGCCCGGATCGAACTGCATCTTTTCAATCCGCGCGAGAAGAACGTTTAACTGGACGACGCTTGCTTGCGGATCCCAAAATTCCGCGCCGATCGTCAAGGAAAGTTTCGCGGCTTGTTCGGCGGGCGCGGGCGCTTCGTTAGAGGCGTTTTCCGTCTGCTCCGCGTCTTGACTGAGTTCTTCCAATTTGGGATTATTCTCTTCGCTCATCTTTGAGGTTCCGCTAAGTTAGTTTATGGCGTACGACTGCGTTCCGTCGTCGACGCCGTTCATTTTACGTTTTAATCCGTCGTTGACAATCGCAAGTACGGTCCGATCGTCGTGACAGCCCCGAACTCTAAAATCCAATCCTTTGAGGAGCGCTTCGGCGCGTTCTGCCGGACTGCGCTCCGCGTCAAACGCGTTTGGGGCCTCGGCCGAGAGTTTTGCGGCCCAAAACTCCCGCCAGCATTCGAAATCGCGCAGTTTCGAATCCGACGGAAAGAACGGATCGCTCACGCCGTCCGTCGTCATAACAATCGCCTCAAAATCGGCCAACGCCGTAACGCGCGCGCGGTTCGACACGGCAGCGCGATCCAGCTCGCCGGGCGACGTGAGAAAACGCGTCTCGCCCGCATACTCGCCCGAATCGGGCTCGCCGAGCAGAAGAACGCCGTCTTTGGCGTCGGGGCGGTAGACGCCCATCGCTCCGTCCCCTACCCAGTAGGAGAGCGCGACCCAGCGGCCGTCGTCCGGAAAGCGTTTTAACGCGAGCAGCAAAAGCGTCGTGCTGTAAAAACGCGAACTCGCATGAATACCGTCCGCCTCGGCCTTTATCGTTCTGCACGCGTCATAAACCGCGCGATAAAACAGTTCGTCGACTCTTCCTTTGACGTTGGCGTCTAAACGCCGTTC
>CADACS010000041.1 GCA_902786505.1 uncultured Planctomycetota bacterium
ATTTTAACAAATATATATTATCAAAAAATTTACAGAAGCAAGAAGGCGTTATTTTCCGTCATCTGCTCCGATTAATCCTTTTACTTGAGGAGTTTATTCCTCTCAAACCGAATGAATCGGGCCCAGTCGACTGGCGCTCTGATCTGGAAGATTTCGCTCAGAACCTGATTTACTGCTGTCGCGAAGTCGATCCCACCAGCGTTGAAGAGACACTCAACGCGTCGAAAAAGGCGGATTTGCTCGAAAAGAGTTGATCCGGGTTACGCAATCCGTTCGTTATTACCGCCGACTGTGCGTTTGCATCCGTAGAAAGGAAGAAAATGAACAAAATCCATAAGCGTTTGGCGTTCCTCGCGTTTTTCGCGTTCGCCGCGTCTTTTGTCGCCGCGTCCGCAACACGCGCGGACGAAGGCATGTGGCTCTACTCGAATCCTCCTCTCAAACAGATTAAAGAGAAGTACGGGATCGAACTTTCTCCCGAACTTCTCGAGAATCTTCAAAAGTCCAGCTTGCGGTTCGCGACATACGGCAGCGCGTCCTTCGTCTCGTCGGACGGGCTCATCATGACGAACCATCACGTTGGACTGCGCACCGTTACGAGCCTGAGCACAAAAGAAAACAATCTGGTTCTTAACGGCTTCAAGGCGGAAAAGTACGAAGACGAACTCAAGTGCCCCGGTCTGCAGCTCCTCTTGTTAGACCAGATTAAAGACGTCACCGCGCAAGTGGAAGAGTCGACGGTCAACGCCGCTACCGATAAAGAAAAAGAGGAAGCGCGCAACGCCTGCATTAAGAAACTCGAAGAAGACGGCAAGGCGGAAACCGGACTGACATGCAAAGTCGTAACGCTTTATCAGGGCGGTCTTTATCATCTTTACTGCTATAAGGAATTCAACGACGTTCGCCTCGTCTTTACCCCTGAAGAAAGCATTGGCTTCTTCGGCGGCGATCCGGACAACTTTGAATATCCGCGCTACAATCTCGACGTCACGTTCTTCCGCGCCTACGAAAACGATCAGCCGTATCATCCCGAACACTTCCTGAAATGGAGCGAATCGGGCGCTGCCGACGGCGACTTCGTCCTCGTTTCCGGATATCCGGCGCGTACGAACCGCTATAATACGATCGCCGATCTCGAATATCAGCGCGACGTCTACTACCCCTACATGATGAACAAATACCGCCGCCGTGAGAACGCGTTCAGCATCTTCAAGTCGTTCAGCGAAGAAAACGCGCGCCGCGTCGGAACCGATCTCTTCGGTATTCAAAACTCGCGTAAAAACAGAGGCGGCATTCTGCAGGGCTTGCAGTCCTCCACGCTTATGCAGCCGAAAATCGACGCGGAAAACGAACTGCGTCAAAAGGCTAAGGAACAGGGCGTTATCGACTTCAACGCGGGCGACCCGTGGGCTAAAATCGCCGACGCCGTCAACGAATTCGCCGGCTACTTCGTCGCTTACGACCTTCTTCAGGCCAACGAAGCGTTCTACGGAAATCAGGAAGTAAGACGCGCGCGCGCCATCGTTCGGTATGCCGAACAGGCCGCGAAAGCGGACGCCGATCGCGACGATTCCTTCAAGGGCGATAAATTGGAAGCGCGTAAAAAGGAACTGCTCGATAAACGTTCGGATTCCTATCTCGACGTCGACGCGGTCAAATTGGCCGATTCGCTGAGCATGCTCTACGAGCTTTCGACGCCCGCGGAAGGCGGACGCGCTCTTGGCAAGCAAATCATTCCGCAGGATCAGTTTAACGCTATTTTCGGCGGTCTTTCCCCGAAAGGACGCGCCAACCAGATTCTCAAAGAATCGAAAGTATTCGACGCCGATTTCGTCAACGCGCTCCTCGACGGCGGTCTCGACGCGGTAAACGCGTCGGACGACCCGGCTATTCAAATCGCGCGCGTCGTCAATCCGCTCGGAGCGGAACTTGCCGAACGCCAGCAGAAAGTCGAAGAGATTAAGCGTCAGGAATACGCCAAGATCGCTAAGGCGCGGTTCCAAATCTACGGTACCGACGTCTATCCGGACGCCACCTTTACGCTTCGTCTCACCTACGGCAAAGCTTGCGGTTACAAAAACGACGAAGGCGTTGAATATCCGTTCGCGACGAACGTTCAAGGCGCGTACGATCACGCGGCGGAACACAATTACGCCGATCCGTACGACTTAGCGCAATCTTGGCGCGACGCGGAAGCGGAAAATCGGTCGCCGAAAGAATCGCTCCTTAACTTCGTTACGACCAACGATATTATCGGCGGCAACTCCGGCAGTCCTGCGGTTAACGAAAAAGGCGAAATTATCGGCCTAATCTTTGACGGAAACGTTTATTCGCTCGTGGCGAACTTCACGTTTGAAGACGTTCAGGCGCGCGCCGTGCTCGTTCACTCGCAAGCGCTTCGCGACGTCATTCGTCAAGTCTATCAGCTTCCCAAACTTGCCGACGAACTTGGCAAGTAACAAAACTCAACGGAGCGGCCGGGTCGCGCCAGGCGATTCGGCCGTTCTTAGAGACGCGGTTATTTATTTCGGCGTTAAACAATGTCCAAACAAGCATATATCGTCTTTGGAACAAGCAACCCAAACAAAGTTAAGGAGATGGCGAAAATCGTCGCACCGACCGGCGTGCAAATGATTTCGCTCGCGGACTATCCGAACGCAATCGACGTCGTTGAAGACGGCAAGACGTTCGGAGAAAACGCCCGAAAAAAAGCGACCGAGCAGGCAAAACATTTGCGCGAATGGGTCTTGGCGGAAGATTCGGGTATCTGCGTCGACTATCTCAACGGAGAGCCGGGAATCTACTCCGCAAGATTCGCGCTTCATAACCGTTGCGACGACAAACGGAATAATCAGCTCTTATTGGAGAAACTCGACGGCGTTCCTCTTGAAAAACGAACGGCGCATTACACATGCCACATGGTTCTTTCGAATCAGTATGGCGACGTCATGTTCGAAACAGAAGAAATCTGCCCCGGCAAGATTCTCTTTGAAGAGACGGGAACCGGCGGGTTCGGATACGATCCAATGTTCCAGCCAAACGGGTACGACTTGACCTTTGGCATGCTGCCAAGCGAAGTCAAAGCGGAAATCAGCCACCGCGCAAAAGCGACGCGGATTCTGGTTCCGTTCCTGTTTGATCTCGTTAAAGACGGAAGACTGCCCGTGAAATAGATTGCACGTCCGCGCGCCGCGCGGACGCTCCGGAAACTCTGGAGTCCTATATTATGTCAGAATTTAATTTACACGAATATTGCCTCGACGTAGCTAAAAGAGCGAAGAAGGCCTCGCGCGCGCTCGCCGCGACCCCCGGCGCTCAAAAGATCGCGTGGCTTGAATTATGCGCAAAAGAGATACTCGACCGTAAAGAAGAGATTCTCGCCGAGAACCAAAAGGACGTCGCCGCGGCGCGCGAGGCAAATCTTAAGCCCGCGATGATCGATCGGCTGACGCTCTCCGAAAAGACGCTCGGCGAGATGAGCAAAGCTCTGCGTGAAATCGCCGCGTGGCCGGAACCCATTGGCGCGGTAATCGAGTCGACGGTCCGGCCGAACGGTTTTACCGTTCAAAAGGTTCGCGCTCCGATCGGGGTCGTCTTCTTCACTTACGAATCCCGGCCAAACGTAACGACCGACGCCGCGGCTATTTGTATTAAAAGCGGCAACGCGGTCGTGTTGCGCGGAGGAAAAGAAGCGCTCAATTCGAATCTCATTCTGGGTCGAATTATTAAAGACGCCGCGAAACTAGCCGGAGCGCCCGAAGACGCCGTCCAGCTCTTGGATATTACCGATCGCGACGCCGTCGACGAATTCCTGCATCTGCCTGAGTATATCGACGTGGCCATTCCCCGCGGGGGCTCTTCCCTCGTAACGCGCGTAGCGCGCGAGGCGCGAATGCCCGTCATTAAACATTTCGCCGGAAACTGTCACGTCTATATCGATCAGTACGCCGACTTAGACGTTGCGGAAAAGGTGCTCGTGAATTCAAAATGCCAGCGTCTGGGAACGTGCAATACCGCCGAATCTCTGGTTATCCATTCGGCAATAGCGCGTCAGGCGATTCCGAGACTCTTTAAGGCGCTGGCGGAAAAAGGGGTTGAAATACGCGGAGACGAAGCGTCGCGCGCGCTTTCGCCCGACGTCGACGTAGTTCTGGCGGCCGAAGACGATTACTACGAAGAATACCTCGCGGCGATCATTTCGGTCAAAGTTGTGGATTCGGTCGAACAGGCGATCGAGCACATTAACGAGCACAGTTCCGGTCATACGGAAGCGATTGTCTCGAAAGATTTTGCCGCGATTCAAAAGTTCACCGCGGAAATAGACAGCGCGGCCGTTATGGTCAATTCGAGCACGCGCCTTCACGACGGCGGCCAGTTCGGCCTTGGCGCGGAAATCGGAATCAGCACCGATAAATTCCACGTGCGCGGTCCGTGCGGAGTCGACGGCTTGACGAGCTATAAATACGTCGTTTACGGCGACGGAGCCGTACGCGAATAGCTCGACATACTTAGGGAACGCGCGCCGGCTTGCTGCGTCGGCGGCGCGTTCCTCTTTTTTCCGACGCCGAGACCGGCGTTTCTTTCATTTTAATACGGAGCAGCCTCGCGGAAGGACATCGCCTTTTATGCCTTCGGATCGTTTTCGCCGTTCAAGAAATCGCTCTCGTTCTTCGACTCAGTCGAACGAGTCGACGCGCATGATCAGTCAGAAGTTGGACAAAGTCTTTTTGTTCGATCGGGAACCTCTGCGTAAACGTTTGGAGCAGCTGCGGCAGGAGTTTGACCGACTCGCGAAAAAGAGGGCAAAAGAACTTGAAAAACGGGAAGAACAAAGTCCCGAAGGAGAGGCCGACGGCAAGAATCCTCAAAACAGTCCAAAACAAGAACAAGACGGCGCAAAATCCAGTCCTGTTCTTTCGTCGACCGTAAACGATCCGGAATTCCAGGATTGGGAAAGGCGGCTGCACGAGCTGTCGCTCGACTGCGATCTGTCGATAGAAAAGGTCGAAAAGAGACGCAAGTCAATTCCAAAATTATCTTACGATCCGGAACTCCCTATCGTAGAACGCAAAGACGAACTCAAACGGCTCATACGCGACAATCAGGTCGTCGTCGTATGCGGGGAGACGGGGTCCGGCAAATCGACGCAGCTCCCCAAGATATGTCTTGAACTCGGGCTCGGCGCCAGAGGCATGATTGGTCATACGCAGCCGCGCCGAATCGCCGCGCGTTCTATTGCGCAGCGCATAGCCGACGAGCTTCAGCGTCCGCTCGGTCAAAGCGTCGGTTATAAGATTCGCTTTACCGACGAAACGTCCGACGGCACTCTCGTTAAGTTAATGACCGACGGTATCTTGCTTGCGGAGTCGCAGACCGACCGTTTCTTCAACCGGTACGAGGTCGTCATCGTCGACGAAGCGCATGAACGTTCGCTTAACGTCGACTTTCTGCTCGGCATGCTCAAGCGGATACTTCGGCGCCGACACGATCTAAAGCTCATTATAACGTCGGCGACCATTGACGCGAAACGTTTCGCCGATCATTTTGCGTCGGCAAAGGGCCCCGCGCCCGTTGTGGAAGTCTCCGGCCGAACTTACCCCATCGAAATACTTTATCGCCCGATTGACGAACTCAAGCAGCGGCGCGAGGAGGAACTGGAACTCGGTCTGAGACAAACGGCGCAGAACAGGGCGCGCGATCTCGACGAAGAAGACGCGGCAGACGCGGCGCTCCTCGACGCGGTCGACGAACTCGCACGAAAGGGACGCGGCGATATTCTGATCTTTCAGCCGACGGAACGCGATATTTTCGAAACGGCGAAACTCCTCAAAGGACATGCGGTTCCGGGCGACGACGCCGCGCGTAAATCGGTCGTTCTTCCCCTTTACGCGCGCCTTCCTTCGGAAGAGCAGCAAAAGATCTTCGGCAAAATTCCCAATCGCAAGATCGTTATTGCAACTAACGTCGCGGAATCGTCCCTGACCGTTCCCGGCATACGCTATGTGATCGACACAGGAACGGCGCGCATAAGCCGATATTCCGCGCGGTCAAAAACGCAGCGGCTCCCGATTGAACCGATTTCCCAAGCGTCGGCAGACCAGCGCGCGGGACGTTGCGGACGCGTCGGGCCCGGCGTCTGCGTTCGGCTCTACAGCGAACGCGATTACCTTGGCCGGCCGCGATACACGACCCCGGAAATCCAAAGAACAAACTTAGCGTCCGTCATTCTGCAGACGAAGGCGCTTCGTTTAGGCGACGTCTCGCGATTTCCCTTCATTGATCCGCCAAGTCGCGCGTCCGTTGAGGACGGATTCAAGACGCTCTTTGAACTCGGCGCCGTCGACGAAAACAACGAGCTCACCGAAATCGGTAAGACGCTGAGTAAATTGCCGTTAGATCCGCGAATTGGACGCATGCTCCTTGCTGCAAACGAAGAAGGCGCGCTCCGGGAAACGCTTGTTATTGCCGCCGCGCTCGAAATTCTCGATCCGCGCGAACGGCCGCGCGAAAAACAGGAAGAAGCCGACGCGAAACACGCGCAATTCCTTGACGAAAACTCCGATTTTCTATCCTACCTGAAACTGTGGGACTTCTGGCGCGGCCTGAAAGAAAAGCTTTCAAAAAGTCAATTACGCAAAGCGTGCCGCGAAAACTTCCTGTCGTTCCCCCGCATGAAAGAATGGTCCGACGTCTATGTTCAGCTCCTTCAGATGGTCGGCGATTTAAAATTCAAGTTGAATCGCCGTAAGGACGACTACAACGCGATCCACCGTTCCATACTTACGGGCCTGCTTTACGGCGTCGCGCACAAATCGGAAGTCGGCGCGGAATACTCTTCGACGAATTCAGGTAAATTCCTGATTTGGCCCGGTTCCGGACTGAAAAAGAAACCGACTTGGATCGTCGGCGCCGAACGGCTCCAAACTTCACGGTCCTATTTGCATACCGTCGCAAAAATAGAGCCCGAATGGATCGAGGAAATCGGAGAAAAACTGATAGTCCGAACCCGCCGCGATCCCTTCTGGAACCGGGAAACGGGCTACGTTCACGCGTACGAACGCACGACGCTCTACGGACTTACCGTCGTGCCTAAACGGCGCGTAAACTACGGGCCTATCGATCCGGAAAAATCGCGTCAGATTTTTATTTACGAAGCGCTCGTCAATCGGGAGTTCGACTGTTCCCTTCCCTTTTTTGGACACAACGTTAAAATCTTTGAGGAAGCGGAAAAACTAAAAGATAAATTGCGTAAATACGACTTCGTTAAGTCTATGGACGCGATCTATGATTTTTACGACGCGCGCATACCCTCCAACGTCTACGACGCGACCACGCTGAAACAGTGGCATAAAACCGCGTCGTCAGACGAACGGCGCGCCCTTTTCGCGACTCTTACCGACTTTTGCACAGCGGAGGACGTCGACGAATCAACCTCAGAAGCGTTTCCCGACGCCTTCGTCGTCGACGGCGCGTCGCAGTTTCCGCTCGAATACAAATTCGATCCCGGGCAGGAAGACGACGGCGTTACGGTCGTCGCGCCCCTCGAAGGTTTGCGCCAACTCGATACGCGCCGATTAGGCTGGCTCGTGCCGGGGCTCTTGGAACAAAAGATAATCGCTCTTCTTAAAACGCTCCCGAAGGAAATTCGTCGGGAGCTCGTTCCCGTTCCGGATACCGCGCGCGAAATTGTCGGTAAACTTCAATTCGGAAACGGCGCGCTGGAAGAAGTTCTCGCGCGCGAAGTAAGCCGCCGAACGGGCAGACAGACCCTCCCGGAAGATTTTGACGAAAGCCGAATCTCCAACGAACTCCGACTGAACGTTAAAGTGGTCGACGACAAAGGCGCTCTGCTCGCCGAAGGCCGTCAGGCGGACGTCTTGCGCGAACGGCTTGGCGTCGAAATGAATAAATCGATCGGCGCGGTCGTCGATCCGAAATGGAACCGCGACGGTCTGACCGGGTGGGACTTCGGCTCGCTCCCGAACTCAATTTCGATTACTCGCAACGGGCTGACGGTTTCCGCGTATCCCGCGCTCTGCGATCCGCGGTTCCTTACCAACGATTTTTCGCCCGGCGCGGACCAAGCGCGAACTCTGGCGCTGCGTCTCTTTGACTCCAAAGACAAGGCGATGCGCCACACCTACTTTGGCGTCGCGAGGCTCTTCAATTTGGCAAATATGCGCGACCTGAAGACGCAGACGCGCTGGATTCCTCAAATCGAAAAAATCCGCATGTACTTGCGCTCCATACCGGAGTTCGACGTAGACGCCGCTGTTGCCGAAACGATCGGCATGCGCGCGCTGGAATTAGATATCGTCTCTCTTCCAAAAGACGAAGGGGAATACAACCTTCTGGCGCAGCGCGGGAAATCGCGAATTGGCGGCGCCGTACAAGAGCTCACCGGCTGGCTCGCGCGGTTCACGGAAGAATATCAAGCGGCGCGGCTTGCCATTGAACAGAGAAAGGGCGGACCTGCCGACGCGGCCGCGCGCGACGCGCAGGAACAAGCGCGCAGACTACTGGAGCCGAGATTCTATCTCGCAACCCCGTGGGAATGGCTGCGGGAATATCCGCGCTACTTTAAGGCGATTTCGCAGCGGTTTGAAAAATGGTCGAACGGAGGCGCAAAGACCGACGCTCAGTTCACGCAAGAGCTTGCCGAATATTGGGCTCGGTACGAGGACGCGCGCAAAAGAGCGGAAAACGCGGGCGTTATTGTGCCGGAGATCGAAACGTTCCGTTGGGCGATCGAAGAGTATCGCGTCTCGCTCTTTGCGCAAAAATTGGGAACCGCAATGAAAGTTTCGCCAGTTCGCTTGGAAAAACTTTGGGATAAGATTATACTCTGAACGATTGGGGCGTTCATCCTTTTCCTCACGCCGTTTGCGGCGCGTCAGTCACGCTGTACAATAGCAAAGGACACGCTATGAGACAAGGTTATCTGCATGCTTGCGTAGTTCTGGACTCTTCAGAATCAATGAACGCGCTAAAAGACGCAGTTCAGTTTTCGCTCAACGAGTTTTTAGGCAGACTGCGCAACCGAATGGAGTGGAAAAAACGCCTCGACGTCTATAAATTCTCCGACCGCTGCGAACAGATTGTCGACGAACTTGACCTCAACCAGATATCGTACGACGCCTTGCACGCCGCGATCGCCGTTGAGAATCAAGGCGCGAGCGCAATGAACGACGCTATTTGTCACGCGATCGACGCCCTCGGTGAAAAGTTGGCCGCCATGCCCGAACGCGAGCGGCCGGAAACGGTCGTTTTTGCCGTCGTAACCGACGGCCGAGACAACGCCAGTAAAAAATTCACGCTCGCGGACGTATGGAAACGCGTTACGTGCCAGTCGTACGTTTTTAGCTGGAATTTTGAATATCTGGCGATGAAGGCGAACGAACTGCGCGAAAACTGCCGGCTCGACGAAACTCCTATCTACCCTGCGGTAAACGACGTTGAGGAAATCGGGCCCGTCGAAGAAAACGATACGGTTACGGAACTGGAATCAGAATCGCAGGCGATTTACGACGAGTCGGAGGATTACGACCCCGCAAACGACGCCGAACAGGCCCAAGATTCCCAAATTGTCAAAGAGCCGGGCTTTTCCGACGAAGGTCTCTACGACGCCGAAGACGGTTCCCCTATCGAGTTGGAATCGACGTCGACTCTCGGAAACGCGGAAGTCGAATCGGAACTTGAAGAGAACCTCGCCGCCGTTTCTGACGAGATCAGCCAAACGGACGAGCCGAACGCGGCGGAAACCGAAACGGACGGCTCTGCGGCGCAATTTGAGCAGCCGCCGCAGGAAGCGACGCCGCCCGACTACAGCGCAATCTTTTTTGAACCGCAAGTCGACCTGTACCGACACGAATTCCGAACGCTTCAGTCGCTCAGCGAGATTCTCGCCGGATCGGATATCGACGAATATTCAACGCTGAAGAACGACGGAGCAACTGCGAAGGACGCCGGCGCGCAAACGGAGAACAAAGAGGAACCTGACGGCGCGGCCGACCAAGAGCAGGAATCCGAGCATGCCGCAGAAGGCTATGACGGCAAAACCGAGGCGCCCTCTGAAGAACCGGAATCGAACGGCGAGACGCGGCTCGGCGCGTGTCAAGAGGAACCTGTCGACGAAGATGACGCCGCGCCGGAGGAAGGCGTTTCAAACGACGGGATAGAGCCCGACGATTCAGAAGCGGCGTTAGAAGAGGAAGCCGAGGACGACGAAGCGGTAGAGGAAACAGACGCGGCGCCAGAGACGGCAGACGGCGAAGAATACTGCGATCACGCCGACGAGGAAATCCCCGAAGAGAACCAAGAAGACGGTTCGGAAAACGCGAATCCGCCGGCAGAAGAAAACTCGGAAGATAATCAAAGCGACGGGAGCCAAAACGCAGACGGCAAACAGGACGCTATTCCCGAACAGGTCGCGGCGTTCACCGCGCTGGAACCTGCGTCTGAAGAGGTTGTAAAAGAAGCTTCTGAAATGGAGAATCGCGACAGTATTTCGGAGGAAAACGCAGGGGAAGACGCGGCGTATCCTACTGGGGAAGAAGAAGAAGAAGAAGAAGAATCGTCGCAAGAAGACGTCGAGGACGAAGTCTGCGAAACGAACGGCAGAGAAGAAGATTCAGAAGAGGAAGAATGCGACGAAACGGACGTTGACGGTACTGACGAAAGTGAAGACGTAGGACTTTCAGAAGACATTTCTGGCGAAACGGACGAGGAAGAATCGGAAGTCGCGGAAGAAAGCGAAGAGGACGCTGACGAAGCGGTTGAAGAGGAAGAATCCCCGCAGGAAACTGATTCTGACGAACAGGAAGAGAGCGAAAGTGCAAACGGTTACGAGGAAATAGACGAAGAAGAATCGGAAATCTCGGAAGAAAGCGAAGAGGACGCTGACGAAGCGGCTGAAGAGGAAGAATCCCCGCAGGAAACTGATTCTGACGAACAGGGAGAGAGCGAAAATGCAAACGGTTACGAGGAAATAGACGAAGAGGAATCGGAAGTCGCGGAAGAAAGCGAGGAGGACGCTGACGAAGCGGTTGAAGAGGAAGAATCCCCGCAGGAAACTGATTCTGGCGAACAGGAAGAGTACGAAAGCGCAGGCGGTTACGAGGACGCGGACGAGGAAGAATCGAAAAACGGCGGAGACGTCGAGGAGACCGGAGAGGTCGATGAAGAGACCGACGAATCGAACGAAGAATTAGCGGAAGATATTCTCAACGAGGAGGAATCGGAAGACGGCGGCGACCTCGAAGAAGATGAAGAAACCGACGGCTTAGAAGACGAACTCCAAGAAGATTACTCTGACGAAACCGAAGAAGAGGAAGAAGTTTTTGAATCGGTATCAGACGAAGAACTTCCGGAAGAGAACGGCGAACTAGAAGAAGAAGAAACGGTTCCGGCAGAAACGGAGGAAACCGATTCGGAAGAAGCCGTTTCCGAATTAGGCGAAGCTGTCGGCGGCGAAGAAGACCTCCAGGAAGAACTCCACGGCAAACAGAACGAAGAGGAGAACGTTTCTGAACCGATCGCGGACGAAGAACTTCCTCGTGAAGACGGCGAAACGGAACACGCCGCGGAAAGCGACGCGCCAGAAGCTGTAAACGCGGAGGTCGAACCGACGAATCGGGAGGAAGTTTCGCCGGACGCGGCTTATCATGCAGAAAGCGCTCGCGTCGAAAACGGCTCCAACGTGGAAGAAATCGCGGAGCCCGTCTCCGATTCTGCCCCGACCGGCGAAGTTGAAGACGCGTCAGACGCCAGCCAGGAACGAAGCGAGACGATACCGGAAGAAACGGCGTCTCGGCGGCCGACCGTCGCGCCGGAATCGACGGCAAAGTCCCAGCCGGAACCGCGCCCGGTTTACTCCTTCAAACTCCCCCTCTCTTTCCAAGGAGTTCCGGAAACTCGTGCGGAAAGACCGAATGAAAACCGCCCCCAGATCGAACAAGTCAAAGGAGAGACCGACCATCACGAGTCGATCGTCAAGGACAATCCGATTGAAGAAGACGAACCGGTCCTAATCAATCCTTCGGTCGACTCGTTCACAATCGTTCCTCCCAAGCTTGTCGTTCCGACCTTTGACGAGCGCGTCGAGACGTCAAACGCGCCGGACAAACCCAGAGAGACGGCTGGCGCCGCGCGAGCCGCCGAACGAGTTGCGCCTCGACAGCCGCAAAAGCCGAGAGCGCCGGAAAACGCAGAAAACCGCGTGACCTCGGCGCCAAAGAAGAGCGAATCGGAATCGAAACCGGAAAGCGGTTCAATTACCGCGACGACCGCCGACGGAAAAAAGATCGTTCTCAACGGCTCTAATTTGAATCAGATCAAGGAAATCATGCAGGGGAACCAACCTGAAAAAGCGCCGGCAAAAGAATCCCGGAAAGCGCCTTCTCAGGAAGAACCCGCGTCAAAACCGCAGTCTCAGCAGGAAGAGGCGCCTTACGAACCCCCGCAACTTGTCGTTCCGCCCGATATGCCGGAAACAGAGAACGACGTATTTAAACCGACTTCTTTCCCGCTGGACGAATCGTTCCATAGAATTGCCGACGGCAAAGATAGTCATTTCACGCTCACAGTCGACGCCCCGGTGGAGAACCGGCACGGGTCGCGCCATAAGACGCTTCCTATGCCGGGCGAAAACTACAAATTCGCCGAAGAATCGCCGAAATCAGCCGAATACGAACACGAGCGTCGGGAAGACGGCGAAGGAACGGCGGACGCGCCCAAAACCGAAAGTCTTTTCGGTAAAATCGCGCGCTCGCTGAAAGCGCTCTTTAAGGGGCCAAACTCCTAACCTAACCTTGCGCGCGGTCGGCAGGCCGCCAAGTCAGCCATTTCACCTCCTTTTCAAAGGTCGTTACGCCATGCAAACTGAAAGAAAGTACGCCTTTATTATTACGGCAATATTGACGTTGTTTTCCGTCTCGTGCTTTGCGCAAGAAGGCGCTTTAAACGACTTTACAACCCCGCCAGACTCGGCGAAACCCGGCGTCTACTGGTTCTTTATGGACTCCAATCTTACGAAGTCGGGCATGAAGGCGGATTTATCCGCAATGAAGAACGCCGGATTGGGACGTGCCGTCGTTATGGAGGCGGATCTCGGCGGACCTAAGGGAAACGTGCATTATATGACGCCCGAATGGCTGGACTGCTGGAAGTTTGCGACCGAAGAGGCGCAAAAACTCGGCGTCGAACTGACGATGAGCGTCGGGCCGGGTTGGTGCGGAGCGGGCGGCCCTTGGATTAAGCCGGAACATTCCATGCAGCATCTGCGCGCGTCGTTTACGCAAGTATCGGGCGCAAAGGAAATTGAAATCGCGCTGCCGAAACCGGAACCGCACGTTCCGTTCTTTGGCCTCGGCTCGCTGGGCCCCTGTGAAGACGTTTGGCGCAATTTCTATCGCGACGTCGCCGTCGTCGCGTTCCCCACTCCTAAAAACGCCTCAAAAATCCCATTTTGGGAAGAAAAGGCGCTCTTCTACCGTCCTCCCTTTTCCTCGATGGCGGGCGTTAAACCCTATCTCCCGACATGCTCGGACGATCCGGAAACCGTCGCTGCGCTTGCCGATTCCGTCGTCCCATACGACTCGATTGTCGATATAACCGATCATATGGATTCGCAAGGAGTTCTGCGCTGGAACGTTCCCGAGGGCGAGTGGACGGTCGTTCGACTTGGCAGACGCATAACGGGCCAAACGACGCGGCCCGCGCCTCAGGCGGGCTTAGGTCTTGAAAGCGACAAATTCGAGCCGACGGGAATCGACGAACATTTCGCGAATTTCAACTCGAAACTCTATCAAGTGGCAAAGTTTACATCACTTCATCACGACAGTTGGGAGATGAGTTCGCAAAACTGGTCTGAAAATTTCAGAACCCTCTTCATTGAAAAACGGGGCTATGATCCGCTCTTATGGACGCCGGTCATGTTCGGAATTCCGGTCGACAGCGTCGAAAAGTCGGAAAGGTTCCTCTGGGATTTGAGAAGAACCGCTCAGGAGCTGACTTACGAGAATAACGTCGAACGCATGAAGAAACTCGGAGCGGAGTACGGCCTTTCCTTCTCCGAGGAATGCTACGACCTCAATCCTGCGGGCGATCTCTATCTGTTCCGCGCGGCCGACGTTCCCATGTGCGAATTCTGGGCGAAAGGGTACGGATTTGAAACAAGTTTCAGCGTAATCGAGGCGGTTTCAAGCGCTCATACGACCGGCAAATCGGTCGTTGGGGCAGAATCTTTTACCACGGCAAACGATCGCTGGCGCCAGCACCCCGGTCTCATGAAACGCCAAGCGGACTGGGCGTTCTGCGCGGGCGTTAATCGGCTCGTCTTTCACCGCATGTGCGCGCAGCCCAACGACGACGCGCCCGGTTTTTCGTTAGGCCCGCACGGCGCTCACTTCGACCGTACGGAAACGTGGTTCCCGCTCGTCGGCGACTTTTGTCAGTTCGTCTCCAGAACGCAGGCCCTCTTACAGCGCGGCAAACCGACCGGCGACGTCCTCTATCTGGACCGCGAGGGAGCGCCGCAGGTCTTTGTCGCCCCGGATTCCGCGTTTTTGCCCGGCGAGTTTAAAGATAAGCGCGAATACAGTTTCGACGCGTGCTGTCCGCAAGTTCTCGTCGATACGGCGCGCGGTGAGAACGGCAAAATCGTCTTTCCCGACGGCGTTCAATATTCGGTTCTCGTACTGCCAAACACGACGGAAATGACGCTTGAGTTGGCGCTTAAGCTCAAAGAACTCGCCGACGCCGGCGTACCCATGATCGGCTCCGCGCCTAAACGCACGCCGACGCTCGTCGATTATCCCAACGCGGACGCGAGACTGCGCGAAACGGTAGAGGCAATTTGGTCTGGCGATAACGCGCCTGCGCCCGTCGAGGAACCCGCTCCGGCAGTCAATCGGCGCTCTTATCTTACGAACGCGAAATGGATTTGGGCCAGTCCTAAATACAACGCGCCGGCAAACGAACGCCGAGTCTTTTCGAAAACGTTCGAACTCCCCGAATCCGTTGACGTCTCTAATCTTAACGACGTTTACCTCGTCGCGACCGCCGACAACGTCTACTCGGCAAAGCTCAACGGCGTCAACGTCGGTTCCGGAAATAACTTCCACGCCGCCGACGTTCATACTGTTGCCGCCAACCTCCTCAAACCGGGCAAAAACGTTCTCACGCTCGACGTTCTCAACGAAGGGTCTGCGCCCAATCCCGCCGGCGTCGTCGCGTGCCTGCACGTTTCCAAAGAAATCAATATCGTAACAGACGCAAGCTGGACGAACGAAGACGGCTCTAACGTCGCGGCGCTCGGAGATTACGACATGGGGCCGTGGAAACTCGCGTTGGAGCCCGAAATCAATCCATCCGCTACCTATCCCGAATGGGACGTCGTCGTATCGACGCTCCGCAAACTTAAAATAGCGCCGGACTTCGAATCGACCGGCGACGTCCGCTGGATCCGCCGCGTCGACGGCGACGCCGATCTGTACTACATCGGCAACCGGCTCGACGAACCGCAAACGGCCGAATGCTTCTTCCGGGTTTCCGGCAAGACGGCGCAAATCTGGGATCCCGTCTCCGGCAAACGCTATCAAGCCGATCAGTTGCGAGAAACTCCGACGGGAAGCGCGATTTCCATTCGGTTTGAACCGTCGCAAAGCTTCTTTGTCGTCTTCACGCCAAAAGCGGATTCCGAATCTAACTTGCTGCTGGCGTCGGAACTTTTTGCCCCGAAACAATTCAAAACAGTTGTCGACTTATCAAACGACTGGACGGTCGCTTTCAATCAAAACGCGTCGACTAATCGCGATTTCGAAGAGGGCGCCCCGAAAACGTTGGCTTTTAAAACGCTTGCCGACTGGTCAAAGAGTGACGACGCTTACCTGCGCTACTACTCCGGGCTGGGCGTCTACGAAAAGACGTTCGATCTTCCGGAAACGCCAAACGCGCAAGATTCCTACGCGTTTGAATTTGACGACGTTCAGGTCATGGCGCGCGTCGAACTCAACGGACGCGACCTCGGCGTCATGTGGGTAAAGCCGTGGCGTATTTCGGCGCCTGGCGAATTACTCAAAGAAAAAGGGAACACGCTCAGGATTACCGTCGCGAACCTGTGGTGCAACCGCCTCATCGGAGACGCGAGCCGCCCCGTCGAGAAACGGTTTACGCGTACGTCGAATCCAATGTGGGGGCCTGGCGACGAACAGCTGCAGCCGTCCGGGCTTATCGGACGCGCCGCGCTCGTTCGCATCGTAAAGGAATAATCGCAACGTCCTTTTGGCTCATACGGTTCGTTATCGCGTGATATATTCAGGAAGAAATAATGATCAAGCAACTTTTCAGCAAGAGTCGCAGTAAGACGCACGGACGGCGTCTAAGAATTGCGCGCTTTGAACCTTTAGACGAACGAACCGTATTGAGCGTAACGGTTTCCCCGGTAGAAGTTTCCATTCTCGATCTCAAAACAAACGAAGTCGCCTCGCACGCCTGTCTAGACGCCGGGGAACAAGCTCAAATCGCGGCGATTGAAAACGGCGTCGTCGAGAGCGTCGCAAAGACGGCGGCTGCGCCCGTCGCCGTACTCGAACAGACGGTCTACTACGTACGCGAGGGCGCCAGCGTCCTGGTTGCAAGCGCAAATGAAGACGACGGTCATTTACGCTACTTCTGGAATTTCAGCGGCGCCAATACGGATTCATATGCCGACTATCGAGAATACGGCCGCGAAGTGTGGCTCTCGCCCGACGACTTTGATCTGACGGCAGGCAGACGCCCGATTCGTCTTGTCGTCCAAGACGGAAGAGGAATTCTCAGCGCCGCCGCGGAAGGAACCCTCGTTGTCCAACCGGCGCAGCCGGCCTTCTCCGTCAGCGCGACGCAGTCTCTTAACGGAAACGGAATAACGCTGTCCGTCGACAGTTACTGCAAATACCCGATCTCAAAATGGTCGATCGACTGGGGCGACGACAGAATTACGGAAGTAAACGAGCTGGGCGATTCGATTACCGTATCGCACTATTACGCCGATTCCGACGAAGACGCCGTATACACCGTCTCCATGATAGCCGTCGACGCGTTTGGGCGCGTGTGCGAAGACGTCTATGAACTGACGACCGTCGCCGTTCCGGCCGCCGATCCTATCTCCGAATATCTTACCGACAGATTTTACGACGCGGAGAAATCAAAGCATTCTCAGTCGAAAATCTGCTGGGCGGCGGGAACGGCTAACGTGCTGTTCTACACCGGATGGGCCGATCCTTCCCTCACCCGCGACATAGGCGGAAGGGAGGTCTCGTTCGATACGGAAGACGACGTTTTTGATTATTTCGCGAATACGTTTACCAATATTGGAAGCTCGGCGCTCTATGGCTACGAATGGTTCATTACGGGTCAATACGACGTCGAAGGCGTTTCGGGCTGGGCGCAGCCAGATCCAAATACGGGCGGCTTCTATCCCGAGGTGACCAATTTCGACGATATCGCGAAATATTATTCCTATTCGGGCAAATCCACGGATAAGTCGATTTTCACAACGGTGGCCTCCAAACTTCAACAGGGTTGGGGCTCCACGATTTCGTTGGCTTTTTATTCGTCTAATCCCGGCTCGAGCGTTACTTTAGCGCATACCGTTACATTCTGGGGATTCGAGTACGACTCGACTTTGTCCGTCAGCGATCCGAACTACTATACCGGAATTTACATCTCAGACTCCGACAACGACGCCTACGCCGGCAGAAGCGCCGCAAACGAACGTTCGCTCGTAAATATAGAGTGGGTCCCCAAATACAACCGTTATAAGCTAACGAATTACTATTCCGGAACTTGCTGGTTGGCGGAATTCATCGCTTTGGCGCCAAGATCCTCCGTCCTCTCCGCTCAGTCGACCGCTGTTTTAGACCGTTGCTTTGCCGAATACGAAACGGCGGACGCCGCCGCTATTCTTGCGGAGCTTAACGCCGATGAAGAG
>CADACS010000042.1 GCA_902786505.1 uncultured Planctomycetota bacterium
CCATGGCGATCGAGTTATTGTTGACCACACCGACCGCCCGCGTGCCGTCCGGCGACGGCGCTCAGGCGTCCGACGGCCAACCGGTCGACGTCTTAATCGACATGCGGCACGCGCACGACTTCTCCGACTTTCCGCTCGGCGTCGACGATCGGTTCTACCACAGAATCTACTCGTTCCACAGGGCCTTTGAGTACCTTAAATCGCAAGGCGTAACGGTCGGCAAATACGAATCGGAAGAGCCGATAACCGACGCCCGGCTCGCGCAATGCCGCGCGGTCTTTCTAAACCTTCCGTCGGGCGACAAGTCGCCGTTTCTTCTCTCGGAACTCGTCGCGTTCAAAAATTTTGTCTGGAACGGCGGCTCAATCTTCTTTATCGTCGATCACACAAACTGCTATTTCCATCAATCGCGGCTCGAACCGCTCTTTCATGAGCTCGATATCGCGCCGCAGTTCTACGGCATATGCGACGCGACGCAAAATCTGGGAAGCGGAACCGGCTGGATTTATATCGATTCCTTCTCGCCGCACCCAATCACGAAAAACCTGCGCCAGATCGCGTTTCAGACGGGCGGCGGCGTCGACCCGCGTTACGCGGTCGCGTGGTCGAGCGAAAAATCGTGGCGGGACAAAGCCGGCATGCCGCTCTACGGAGAAGCCGATTTATCGTATTTCGGAAACTTCATGCGCGACATGGACGAGCCGGTCGGCAGATGCGGAGCCGTCTTGGCGAAAACCTACGGAAAGGGCAAAATTGTCGCCGTCGGAGATCAGAACCTCTTTTCCGCGTTCTTTCTTCAATATTTAGACGTCTACCGCCTCTGGGGCGGCGCGTTTGCGTGGCTGCTCGATCGGCCGGAGCTCGCCGAACCGAAACGGTACGTCGACTCGACCGACAAAACACGGCTCGTCGTTTGCTGGGAAGAGCTGCGCCGCGGCGCGCCGAGATTCGGGAATCCGGACGCAGACGGCTACTACCGCCTTTACTCGCGTCTGTGCCGCTATTACAACCTCTTTTGCGTCGCGAACGACGACTCCGCGATCGGCCTCGAATCGGACGTCGCGCTCATGCTTGAAGCCGGACCCGACGAATCGGACGAAGGAATCGAGTTCGCCTACCGCCAGCTGAAACGCGGCAAGACGCTCGTCGTCGTCGATCCCCAGCCGGACGCGCTCGAGAATAAAGAAACGGCCGTCGCGAAAGTCGTTAAACGCCTCGCTGAAAATGGAATAACGCTCAAAGACGGCGAAAAAACAGCGTCCGTCCCGAAAGAAAACGCCGCGGCTAAAACAAAGCGATTCCGAAAGATCGCGCGCTTCTCCAACGGCGCCAAGCTGGCGCTCGTTCACGGAAGAGAATCGTTCGACAACAGCGCCCTGCCGGCCCCGGAAGAACGGTTCCTACTCTCGCATCAGGAGAATCTTCGCAGTCTAACGGCGGAGATTGACGCGGAACTGCCCGAAACGCCCGGCGAAGAAAAGTAATTCGCCCCGTCCATCCCCCTCGCAAAGCGGCCTCAAAGAACGGCAAGATCCGCGCTCGGGAAAACGGTCCCCGGTAAAAACAAAAGGGCGTTCTCTGAAAGAACGCCCCAATGAAAAAACTAACGCGCGGCAAGAGCTATTCGGAACCGGACGGGAGCCCGTCGACCGAATGCACCGCGCCGCCATGACTCTCTATAACGTCGGCTTCGGAGTAGTGCGGGAAAAGCACGTCGTGCATGACCGGCAGGAGTCCCGCCGCCGTCTCTTGTTGGATACTCGTTACGTTCGCTCCGATTCTGTGAACGTGATGCTGAATGACCATCATATAGATCGAATCGGTCCAACTTCGAATAAACGGGAAGATAAAGACCGCGGCAATAAGCAGTCCCGCGACCGTCGAAATGATCATGTCGGAGAATCGGGTCTTTTCAGCCCCCTGACGCTTCGGTTTATCTGCTCCCTGATCGACGCCTCTCGGAAAGCATGCCCGCGCAAGGCGAATCGTAGCGCGTCCAACCAGAACGGGCGGCTCGGTAATCGCCGTTATAAAAGCGTTGAGAACCGAACCTGCTTTCGACTGCGGTTCCGCGGCGATTTCTTCTTCCGTCGCGTCTTCCCAGTAGTATTCCGCGCGTTCAATCGCGGTCGGTTCCCGACCAAGCAGCTCGATAAGATAGCGGTCTTCCGCGCTGAGCGTCGGGCCGGCCTCCCGATCTTCCGCGTCCTGTTCGACCGAAAAGATTTCGACAGGCCGCCGCGGAATAATCGTCGAGGGCGCCGCCGCGGGAAATACGGACGGACTGACCGCGGCTGGCTTTTCTTCCACAAGGTTCGCCGCGATCGGTTTTTCTTCCGCGAGGCTCGCCGCAATCGGCTTTTCTTCGGCGCGGTACGACGCGCGGCCGGCGCAGTATTCGAGCGGGAGAATGCGGTAATCGCCGAAAACGTTCGATTTCGACAGTTCGTTCCGATCGACCAGAACGGCGGTAGACGCGTAGTAGCCCTGCGACGAAGGAACGCGTCCGAGTATGTTCAGCGCCTCGGAACGGTCGAGCAGACCAATCTGTTTCCAATTCGCGGCACGCTCAAACGCGAGAGGCGAAGCGATCGAAACGACGCGTTTGCGGTTCGCCGAGAAGGTTTTTGTTACCTGAACCGTTCCCAAGAACGAATCGAGCCCGTTCGTGCGGCAGCCAGGCTCGGCGGACGCAAATTCTTCCGAAACGCGAAAAGTTCTTTCCGACCGAGGCGGCTTCGCAAAGGCCGACGCGGCTAAGCCGGATACGATCGAAGGGAGAGAAAACGTGTAGTCGCCTACCGTATGCGAAGAGGATAACTTTGCGCGGAGACGGTAGCGAACCGTTTCTTCGGGAGAGAGAACGACGGCGCGTTTATAGACAAGGCGGGGCTGTTTTGCGGAACGCGCGGGCGCCTGCACAAATTTCGGGATGAACTCAAATCGCCGCGGCCGGCGCGGACGCTTAGACTTGACCGCCCCGTCGGACGCGGAAGCGCCGGTTTCTTCCGACGCGGCCGGCTCCTCGGGCAAATCCGGAGAAGAGCCGGAGGACGGCTCAGATTCAGGCTCAGAGACGCGCTTATTTTTAGAAAAGCGGGAGAAAAGACCGCGGAACGGAGCGCGCCGTCGGTCGACCGCGTCGAGTTCGCGGCGCAGCTCTTCGCACGTTTGAGCGAGCTCGGCGTCGGAGCGCATTCTCTCTTCGAGCGCTTCGGCGTCCGCAGGGCTCAAACGACCAAGCAGATAGTCGATCAATTCGTCGTGTTCCGGTAAACTCACGGGTCGCTCCAACGCCGCCGCGTGCGGCGCGTCCTAAAATATAACGCGCGGCGCCGAATTACGCGTTCGGCGCGCGGTCTAATAATACGCTGTTTCAGGCGGTTGAGCGGCGCGGAAGTTTCCGATCAGAGAACGCGCGCTCCCTGCAGGACGCGGCCCAGTCGCGCAGATTGCGAATCGAGACGCTCGTTCTGCAAGTAGTAGCGCAGCTTCTGCAGCGCGCGGCTGATGCGGCGGGAAACGGTCGATACGGTCGTGCGCAGGGCCGCGGCGACGCTTTGACGCGTTAGCCCCTGAAAAAAGACCATCTCCAAAACCTGTCGGAACTTGCTCGGAAGTTTCGCGATCGCGCGGCGAACTTCGGCCCGGGTCTCGCGCCGCTCCAACTCGACGCTCGGATCCGGCTCGCGCCCTTCGACGCTGTCGGCAAACGCTTCCGAGCCGTCGTCGCGGCTGGGGGCGTCGAGGGAGAAGAACTTGTCGGCCCGCTTTTGCGCGCGCAGCAGGTCGAGCGTGCGCGTCGTCGCCACGCGATAAAACCACGGGCGGAACGAGCGCGACGCGTCGTACTGATCGAGCTTACGATAGACGGTCGCAAACGTCGATTGAACCGCGTCTTCCAACTGGGCGTTCGTCAGCTTGTACCGCGCGTCAAGGTAGCGCGGCAGCCGCGTTCGGTAGCGCGCCGCGAGTTCTTCGAAGAAGCGGTCGTCGCCCGTTCTTCGATACTCGCAAATAAGCTCTTCGTCGGTAAGATTAAACTGGCAAAACGCGGAGACAGAAGTTTCGTTTAAAGCGTTCATTTCAACCTGCAAGGGTTAGCCGCTCAGCGAGACTCCGAAACAGCGTTCAAAAAGAGCTGCGCTCAATCCAAACACGACGATCAAAGCCAACGCCAAACCGCCAGACTCAGTATACAAAGGAAACGACTTTGAAAAAAAGACCAATTTGCCGCGATTCCATTAAAAAAAGGGCAAAATCGGCGATTTTTTCAAAAAAACCGAAGACGTTGTACGCGAAAAATTCGCGCTTATCTTAAACGCGCCGCGAATGCGTCGAAAGCGGGGGGTAATTTCGACGGCTAAACGCGGCAAAGTAAGGTTCCCAGGCAGGGGAAATTGGCCGATCCGCTAAGCTTGGTAAGAGAGGCGGCCAACTTGTACCGTATAAGTACGCAATTTTTGCAAAAAGATTGCGTTTTTTTTGAAAAAGAATCAAAAAAAGCTCAAGTTTTACAAAAAAATTTTTCCGACTAGCGTTTCTTCTTTTTTAAGACGCTATATGTGCCGTCTGGCTAAAAAATGTTTTTATTGGCAAATCCCAAAACCGGTCTGGCGCGCCCGTGAAAAAAAAGATACCATACACGGGAGATTGTCCCGGTTCGGACGCCGGGAATCAAAAACAAACATAATAGCAAAGATCGAGAAGACCGTGCACGCCCCGTTTATTGCGCGCGCCGTTGTCGCGGCGGCGGCCGCCGCGCTGGCGTTTTCATGTTTAACCGGCTGCAACGCCGTCAAGCGCCGACTCACGATTACGTCGGAGCCGTCCGGGGCGCTCGTCTATCTCAACGATAAAGAAATCGGGCGAACCCCTATTTCGCAAAACTTCACCTATTCGGGCTCGTACAAGATTCGCTGCCTGAAAGAAGGCTACGAAATGGAAGAGACGTACTACAAGGCGGGAACGCCGTGGTACCTCTATCCCGGAATCGACTTCATCTCGGAAAACTTCGTCCCGGGCGAGATCCGCGACGAGCAGCGCTGCCACGTCAATCTTACGCCGAAACGTCAGGTCCCCGAACTCGAGATCATGGAGGCGGCGAACAAACTGCGCGAAGAAGCGCACAGCGACGCCTCGATCAAACGCGCGAACGCAAACTAGCCGAAAAATGCGCGCCGTATCAGGCGTTCTCCCCCTCCAATGCGGTTTCTCCTCTCTCCTTTTCTAATCGCTCCCGCGTTCTGTACTGCCGCGGCGCCCTTTCCGTCCGTCGCGCCGACGCGTAAAATTATGGGAAAAATTTCATTCGCTCCCCTTGCCGACTTTTATCCGCAAGCTATAATCTGCTCCAAACCTTGAACGAAGGGTTCCGTTCGAGCGATCGCTCGCGGTCCTTCGCCCGCTTCGCGCAAGCGATGCGAAGTCGTATATACGGCTATTCAAGACGACAATTCGCCAGACGGCCAGAGCCGTTCTAATACGCGCAATCCTGCGTTGCATTTGAGTTTTGTGTTAGAGAGTTTCCCCTCTTCGCGTTTTTGTCGTAGTCGCCCTTCTCCGCGCGGCGTCTGTTATGACCTCGCCTCAATATGAGGGCGAATTAAGCCGGAAGTCTCAGGAAAGGCTCCGGATGGTACAGTAGTTTCGTCAAGTTTCAAATTTGTAAAGGTTGCCGCAATGGAAAAACCGATGACATTAACGCACAAAACGTTCATGGCCAAGCCCGGCGAAGTCGAGAGAAAATGGTATATTGTCGACGCCACCGATAAAGTGGTCGGCCGTCTCGCCAGCGATATCGCCATGATCCTTATGGGCAAAAACAAGCCCTCCTACACCCCGCACGTCGACTGCGGAGATTACGTCATTGTCACCAACGTCGACAAAGTCGTTTTCACCGGAAATAAATGGGATGGCAAACGCTATACCTGGACCACCGGGTATACCCGTCTGCGAAGCGAGTCCGCCGCCGAGCGTTTCGCGAAGCATCCGGAAATGATCCTTCACGAAGCGGTCCGCCGCATGCTGCCCAAAAACAAGCTTGCCGTCCAGATGCTCAGCAAGCTCAAGCTCTATACTTCCGATCAGCAGCATCCGCATCAGAGCCAGAATCCGGAAGCTATCGAACTGGGCATTAAGTGATCTAGCGAACATTTCTCATTTAACGATATAAGGATAATCAAATGATTAAACGCGGCAACTACGTTATTGAAGGCAACGGCAAAAACGACAAACTCGGCACCGGCCGCCGTAAGACCGCCATCGCGCGCGTTCGTGTTCGCGCCGGTCAGGGTCGCATCAGCGTCAACAATCGCGAATTCGAAGAATTCTTCCGTTCGGTCCAGCTCCGCAACTCCGTTCTCGCGCCCCTTATCGCGACGGAAAAACGCGAAACCGTCGACGTCGTCATCACGGTCCAGGGCGGCGGCACCACCGGCCAGGCCGACGCGTGCAAGCTCGGTATCGCCCGCGCGCTCAAAGAATACGATCCCGAATGCGAAGCCGTTCTCCGCGAAAAGAGCCTGCTCACCCGTGACGCCCGTGAAGTCGAGCGTAAAAAGTACGGCCTTCGCAAAGCGCGTCGCGGAACCCAGTTCTCGAAGCGTTGATCGCAATATAGCGGCAGTTTAGCGGTTAGCCCAAGCTAAGCGCATAAGAGCTCGAAAAGGTCTCTCCGTTCGCCGGAGAGGCCTTTTTTTATTTCTCTCCCGCCGCGTCCGGTTCGCTTTTAGCGCGTTTTTAAGCGCCTTCGCCTATATTCAGTCAATGTAAAAATATTTTGTTTTTACCGGTTGCACAAGCAAAGTACGAACAAAAAAACGGCGCACAGTAAAAGGGCGTTTGAAAAAACTGCGGTCATGCGCTAGAATGGAGAATAGGAAGAATCGCAGAGGAGTCCGCGGTCCGGCGACGTCCGCCGCAGGCTCTACTTTTAGGGAGTTTGTTTTCATGCTTGAACCGTGCAAAGGGAATCAGACGCTTCGTCGGGGCCGACTCGACGGGTGCGCGTTTTCATTAGTCGACAAAAACGGCGTCGACCTGTTTTACGGCCTCGCTTCCTCCACCAAGGGCGACGATACGCGTAAGCAGATCTTTTCCGCGTTTGAAAATCTGGAAAAAGCGATGGAAGAGGTCGACGTCTGCGCTCCGGTTAAGCTTGATATCTTCCTGCGCGAAATTGGCGACAAGCAGCTTGTGCGCGCTATTATGTCGGAAATGTGGGGCGATTACCTCGTTCCGACGACTACCTTTATCGCGCAAAAACCGTGCGACGAATCGAAAGCGATCGTTATTGAAGCGATTGCCGTCAATCCGTCCGACGACGAAACGTCCACGCCCGTGAGCGTCTATAATCAGGGCGAACACGCGACGATTCTCGAATACGGCGGCGTCTCGCTGGGGTTCTTCGGCGGATTCATACCGGGCGAAGAAACGGTCGGCGCCTACGCGCGTTCGTTCGACGCGTTCGCGAAGATGCGCGCCGAGGTCGAATCCAACGGCTTCCTCTTCCCGCAAGTCTATCGAACATGGCTCTATCAGGGTCACATCGTTCTCGAAGAGGGCGACACACAGCGCTATAAAGAGCTCAACCGCGCGCGGTCCGACTTCTTCTACGGAACCCGGTTCATCGAGCGCTGGCTCCCGAAGGGCGTCCCGCACGGAACCCTCTACCCCGCCAGTACGGGCATCGGGGCCGACGACGTCGATATCGCCATGAGCTGCCAGACGTTCCAGTCCGATCGGGAAGACGCGCTCGTCGTTCCGATTGAGAATCCGAACCAGACGCCCGCGTTCGACTACGCCGAATTCTACAGCCCCAAGAGCCCGAAATTCTCGCGCGCGTGCGCCGTGAGCTACAACGACCGCTGTTCCGTCTACGTCTCCGGCACGGCAAGCATCGTCGATCAGAAGACCGTCTTTATCGGGGATCCGGCCGGCCAGACGAACCAGACGCTCGACAATATCGCGGCGCTCATTTCCGGCGACAATCTCAAGCGGCACGGAATCGACCGTTTCGGCGCGGAACTCTCCGATCTCGCGCTCGCGCGAGTGTACGTCAAGAGGCCCGAATATTTCGACGCGGTGCGCGGCGTGTGCGAAAAGCGCCTGCCCGGCGTCCCGCTCGTTTATACGTACGCCGACGTCTGCCGCGACGATTTGCTCGTCGAAGTCGAGGGGATCGCCTCCTGTAAAGAATAGCGGTTCCAGTAAGAAACGCCCACGGGAAAGCGACGCGCGCAAGCCGTCGCTTTTTTCACATGCGCGGGCCACACCGTCCTTTCAGTCCACTTTTTCATCAACGGCGCAATGACATTCCAAGATAAGCAAACGGCGGCGCTTTATCAGCGGCTCTCCTCCTTTATCCCAAGCTCCCGGCTATTTACCGACGCGCTCAAGACGCTCGCGTGGGGAACCGACGCGAGTTTCTATCGGCAAATTCCCCAGATGGTCGTCTTTCCGAAAGACGAAGCGGAAGCGGCTGAAATTCTTCGCGACGCAAACGCCTTAGGCGTTCCGGTTACGTTCCGCGCCAGCGGCACGAGTCTTTCGGGCCAATCGTCGACGAAATCGGTTCTCATGGTCGCGGGCCAGAACTGGGAAAAATACCGCGTAATCGACGGTGGCAAGCAGATCGCGCTCCAGCCCGGTATTCTCGGCGGCCGCGTCAACGAGATTCTCGCGAAATACGGCCGCAAATTCCCGCCCGACCCGGCTTCAATTAACGCCGCGCGCGTCGGCGGCATTATCGCCAACAACGCGTCCGGCATGAACTGCGGCACACACGCGAACAGCGAGCGCGTTATGGCGTCCGCGCGCATGATCTTCGCCGACGGAACCGTACTCGACGTCTCCGATCCGAAGTCGCGCGAGGAGTTTACACAAAAAAAGCCCGACTTCATTAAGCGGCTTCTGGAAATCCGCGATTCCGTGCGCGCCGACGCGGAGCTCGCCGCCCTCATTGAGAAAAAATACCGCATTAAGAACGTTACCGGTCTGAACTTACGGCCCCTGATCGCGTACGACGATCCGTTCGATATGATCGCAAGGCTCCTCGTCGGGTCCGAAGGAACGCTCGCGTTCCTCTCCGAAGCGACGATGAATACCGAAAAGATACCCGCGCGCTGCGCAAGTACGATGATCTACGCCAATACGCTGCGCGACGCGTGCGCGGCCGTCCAGATCCTCAAAAAGGCGCCGGTCGTGAGCGCGGAAATCCTCGACCGCAAAGCGCTCCGCTCCGTTCAGGATTCCCCGAGCGTTCCCGACTTCATTAAGGATCTCGGCCCCGACGCGACGTCCGTCCTCTTGGAAACGAAAGCGGAAACGGAAGAGGAACTCAACGCGCAGATCGAGGAAATCAAAAGCGCGCTCGCCGATTTCCCGCTCCTCTATCCGATTGAATTCACAGAAGATCCGAACGTTTACGGCGCATGGTGGGCGATGCGGTCGGGCGTCTTTCCGACGGTCGGCGGCATGCGCGAAGTCGGAACGACCTGCCTCATCGAAGACGTCGCGTTTCCGATCGACGTGCTCCCCGAAGCCGCGGTCGAACTGCAGCGGCTCATCGACAAATACGGCTACGAAGACGGGGTTATCTACGGGCACGCGCTCGAAGGCAATTTCCATTTCGTCTTGAATCAGCGGTTCGATTCCCAGAAGGAAGTCGATCGGTACAAGGGGCTCATGCTCGAAGTCGTCGATTTGGTCGTCGACAAATACAACGGTTCTCTGAAGGCCGAACACGGGACGGGCCGCAATATGGCGCCGTTTGTCGCGCGCGAATGGGGCGAAAAGGCGTTCGGCGTCATGAAGCAGATTAAGGCGCTCTTCGATCCGAAAAACACGCTCAATCCCGGAGTTATCTTCAACGACGATCCCGAATGCTATATCAAAGATTTCAAACGCACGCCTCCGACGCACGCGCTCGTCGATAAGTGCATCGAATGCGGTTTTTGCGAACCGAACTGCCTCACGTGCGGCTACTCGCTCTCGTCCCGACAGCGCGTTATTGTCCGACGCGAAATCTCCCAGCTCGAAAAGGACGGCTCCGATCCCGCGAGACTCGCCGAACTCAAACGCGCCTACCGCGTTCCGGGAGAGGCGACCTGCGCCGGCGACGGGCTCTGCTCCACTTCATGCCCCATGAAGATTAACGTCGGCGAGCTCACGCACGTCCTACGCGCGGAAAAGGCGCCCAAAGGGAGCCTTGCGTGGAAACTCGGCGACCTGTCCGCGAAACGGCTCGCCGCGGTTAAATCGTGCATGCGGCCCGTCTTGGGGCTAGCGCGCGTCGGCCGCGCCGTTCTCGGCGACGGAGGAACGGCGTTTGCGGGCAAAGCGCTCCATAAGATCGGGTTCCCGCTCTGGACGCCGTCCCTTCCCAAACCGTTTAAGATCAAGCCGTCGCGCATGCCGAACGCCGAGTTCGCCGCGTCCCTTGAACCGGCGCCCGAAAAAGACGGAGACGCGCGCAAGGTCGTCTACTTCCCAAGCTGTATCAATCAGACGATGGGGGGCGCCTACGGCGAAAAGCCGCTCGTTGAAACGACCGTCGCGCTCCTCGAAAAGGCCGGCTACTCCGTTATCTTCCCGCCGGGCTACGAAAACCTCTGCTGCGGTACTATTTGGGAAAGCAAAGGCATGCCGGAAATCGCCGACCGCAAGACGCACGAACTTGACGAAGCGCTCTGGGCGGCCTCCCGGCAAGGGAAATATCCCGTTCTGTGCGACCAATCGCCCTGCCTGCACCGAATGCGCGAAAAGATTACCCGCATGGAACTTTACGAACCGGCGGAATTTATCGAAAAATTCCTCGTCGATCGGCTCGATTTCCACCAAATCGACGAACCGATCGCCGTGCACGTTACCTGCACAATGCGCAAAATGAAGCTCGCGCAGACGATAATCGCGCTCGCCAAACGCTGCTCCTCGAACGTTCTCGTTCCCGAGGAAGTCGGATGCTGCGGATTCGCGGGCGACAAGGGGTTCTTTATTCCAGAAGTCAACGCGTTCGCGCTGCGCAAGTTAGAGCCGCAGATCAAGGCAAACGGGGTCGTCGCGGGCTACTCGAACAGCCGCACGTGCGAAGTCGGACTTGCGACCAACGGCGGCGTTCCCTATAAGTCGATCGTCTATCTCGTCGACCGATGCACGACGCCTAAAAAGTAACCGTTTGCCGCGCGCCGGGTTAACGCGCCCGGTTCGCAAATTCTCCGTTACGCGACGCGCCACGACGGAAACGGCGCGTCGCGATACGTTCTTCTACGCCCAAACAAAAGGATTGCGCCATGACCCGTACCCGCCTCCTGTTTGCCGCCGCGATTCTGGCGGCCCTCCCTTCCCTGTTCGCCGCGCCGGCCGCCTTCGCAATTGAGCCGTCCGAAGCAAAAGTCGTTACCGTACCCGGAGATAAACCGTTTGATTTCGGCGCCGAACCGGTCCGCTATATCGAAAACGACCGCGTCAAGCTCGGGCTCAATTTAGCGCTCGGCGGCGCGGTTACCTACCTCGAAGACAAAGCGAATCAGTCGGGCAATATGATTAACAGCCACGACTGGGGCCGCCAGATTCAGCTCTCGTACTATTCCGGCCCGCGGCCCTTTATTGGGCCGAACGGCGAAAAACCGTCGGAAGACTGGGCCGCGCTCGGCTGGAACCCGATTCAGTCGGGCGACTGCGCCGGCTATCGGTCGCAAGTTCTCGATTTCGAACGTCCCGACGGGAAAACAATCTTCCTGCGCACGCGTCCCATGCTCTGGCCGCACAGCGGGGTCCCCGCCGAATGCCTCTTTGAGTGCAAATATACGCTTGTCGACAACGGCTTTACGCTCGAAGCGACGATCGTCAATAACCGCTCCGACAAAACGTTCTACGGCGTCTGCGATCAGGAAACGCCGGCCATGTACGTGAACGCCCCGTGGTATAAGCTCGTAACCTATTTAGGCGACAAACCGTACGAAAACGGCCCCGTCGCCGTTCTGGTCGATAAAGGGGACGGAAGAGGCTGGCCCTGCACCTCGTACTACTGCCCGGAACACTGGAGCGCGCTCCTTAACGAAAAGAATTTTGGAATCGGCGTTTATCAGCCGACTTCGGCCTTTATGACCGGCGGATTCGCGTTTCAGGAATCCGATAAGGGACTGCCGCTCGGCGAAAAAGACGGCCCGACAGGATATATCGCGCCCGTCGAAAATACAATCCTCGACTGGAATATCAAACGAACGTACCGCGCGACCTTTATCGTCGGCTCGATCGAGGAGATTCGTTCGACCGTCTATGAAATCGCGAAAAAAGAGATTCCGGCGCGTCCAAGCTGGATTTTCGAATCCGACCGTCAGAACTGGTCTTACGTCGACGCGACCGACGCCGGATTCCCCATAGTCGGCGAGCTCGCGATCAATCTCAATCCGAACGCCAACGGAGTCGCGCAGTCTCCAACGACGTTCTGGAAAGCGGAGGACGCGCCGACGCTCGCCGTCGAAGCCGCGTTCTCGGGCGACGGTCCGGACGCGCCGACCGACGGCGAAATTACCCTGACCTTAACGCCCGTTTCCCCATTCGACCAAATCGACTCGATCCGGCGCCAAATCAAAGCCGACGCGCGTAAAAGCGATCCGTCCGTAGAGGATTATCCCCTGCTTCCGGAAATCACGAAAAGCGTCCCCGTTAAATTCGACGGAATTTCGCGCAAACTGACCGTCGACCTTACCGAACTGGAAGGGTATTCCGGCGCGTTCAAGCGGCTCTCCGTCGTTCTCCCGCAACGCGCGGGGACGGCGCGTATTAAACGGGTCGAGTTCTTAGAAAAGTAAAACGGTTCCCGCTGGGAATTCCCTTTTGTAATGCAGAGAGAAAAAGCCATGAAACACAGCGTATTATTCTGCGCGGCGGCCGCCGTTTCGCTCGTCGCCCTGTTCGCCGCGCCGGCCGCGTCCGCAATTGAGCCGGTCGACGCGAAGGTCGTTACCGTACCCGGAGATAAACCGTTCGATTTCGGCGCCGAACCGGTCCGATATATCGAAAACGACCGCGTTAAGCTCGGGCTCAATTTGGCGCTCGGCGGCGCGGTTACCTACCTCGAAGACAAAGCGAATCAGTCGGGCAATATGATCAACAGCGCCGACTGGGGCCGGCAAATTCAGCTCTCCTACTATTCCGGCCCGCGGCCCTTTATTGGGCCGAACGGCGAAAAGCCTTCGGAATCGTGGGCCGGGCTCGGCTGGAATCCGATTCAGTCGGGCGACTGCGGCGGCTATCGGTCGCAAGTCCTCGATTTCGAACGCGTCGACGAAAAAACGATCTTCCTTCGCACGCGCCCGATGCTCTGGCCGCACAGCGGGCTCCCCGCCGAATGCCTCTTTGAATGCAAATACACGCTTACCGACAACGGCTTTACGCTCGACGCGACGATCATTAACCGGCGGTCCGATAAAACGTTCTACGGCGGCAGCGCTCAGGAGACGCCCGCCGTCTATACGAACGCCCCGTGGTACAAGCTTGTGAGTTATTTAGGCGACAAGCCTTACGAAAACGAGCCCGTTACCGTCGTCGTCGACAAGGGAGACGGAAAAGGATGGCCCTGGACCGCGTACTACTGCCCGGAACACTGGAGCGCGCTCGTTAACGAAAAGAATTTCGGAATAGGCGTTTATCAGCCGTTCTCAGCCCTGACGATCGCCGGTTTTGCGGGCCAGGATTCCGACAAGGGACTCCCGCTCGACGAAAAGGCCGGTCCGACCGGGTACATCGCGCCCCTCGAAACGACGATCCTCGACTGGAATATCAAGCGAACATACCGCGCGACGTTCGTCGTCGGCTCAGTCGAAGAGATTCGCGAGACTGTCTACAAGCTCGCGAAAAAAGAGATTCCGGCGCAGCCCAGCTGGGTGTTTGAATTCGACCGCCAGAATTGGTCTTACGTCAACGCGACCGACTCCGGATTCCCCATCTCCAACGCGCTCCCGATCAATCTGAATCCGAACGCTCACGGAATCGCGAAATCCCCGCTGACCTTCTGGAAAGCGAAAGACGCGTCTGCGCTCGTAATCGAAGCCGTGTTTATGGACCCTGATTCGAACGCGCCGCGCGAAGACGAGATCACGGTAACTCTCACGCCCGTGTCCCCTTACGACTTCATCGACGAGACCGAACGCCGTAATTTAAACGAAGCGCGCAAGAACGATCCGTCCGTAAAAGAATATCCGCAGCTCCCGGAAATCTCTAAGGCGGTCCCCGTTAAGTTCGACGGAAGCTCGCACAGACTGACGGTCAAACTTACCGACCTGGACGGGTATTCCGGCGCCTTCAAACAGCTCTCGATTACGCTGCCGCAGCGTTCGGGAACGGCGTATATCAAACGGGTTGAGTTTATCGGGAAGTGATTGAAAAAACACGACTCCTTTTCCACGGAAAGATTGTTTTATGAAACGGTTATTTTCTTTCTGCGCGATCGCGGCGCTCGCGTTTTTCCTCGCTCCGCCGTTCGTTTCCCGCGCCGCGGCGGACGAGCCTTCCGGCGTTAAACTGGCGATTATGCCCGGCGACAAGCCGATCGACTACGGCGCCGAACCCATGCGCTATCTGGAGAACGGCCGCGTTAAACTCGGGCTCGATCTCTCGCTCGGCGGCGCGGTTACCTATCTGGAAGACAAGGCGAACAAGTCGGGCAATATGATCAACAGCTACGACTGGGGCCGCCAAATTCAGCTCTCCTACTATTCCGGCCCTTCGCCCTATATCGGGCCTAACGGCGAGAAGCCGCTGGAACGCTGGGCCGGACTCGGCTGGAACCCGATTCAGGCGGGCGACTGCGGCGGGCACAGATCATACGTTCTCGAATTCAAGCGCGTTAGCGATACAGAAGCGTTTCTTCGCGCGCGGCCGATGATCTGGCCGCATTCGGGCGTGCCCGCCGAATGCGTCTTCGAGTGCCGCTATGAACTCATGGACAACGGATTTGTTCTCGACGCTACGATAGTCAATAACCGCTCCGATAAAACGCAGTATCCCAGTACGAATCAGGAGACGCCCGCGCTCTATACGAACGCGCCGTGGTACAAACTCGTGAGCTATCTCGGCGACAAACCGTTTGAGAACGAGCCGGTTACGACGGTCGTCGACAAAACCGACGGAAAAGGCTGGCCCTGGCTTAACTACTATTCCCCGGAACGCTGGAGCGCGCTCGTAAACGAAAATAATTACGGCGTCGGCGTCTATCAGCCCTTCTCGACCTTAACGACCGGCGGGTTCCACGGCGGCGACGGCGCGAAAGGACAGAACCTTGGCGACAAGGACGTCGCGACCGGATATATTGCGCCGCTGGAAACGACGATTCTCGACTGGAACATCCGGCGAACATACCGCGCGACCTTTATTGTCGGCTCGGTCGACGAGATTCGTTCGACCGTCTACAAACTCGCGAAAAACGACCTGCCCGAAACGCCCGACTGGATATTCAAGGGCGACCGCCAGAACTGGACCTATCGGGGCGCGACCGACGAAGGATACCCGATTCTTGATTCCCTCAAGATCAATCTGAAAGAAAATTCGCAGGCGGTCGCCCGGTCGCCGGAAATCTTCTGGAAGACGGAAAACGCTCAGAAACTGGAAATCGACTGCGCGCTGGCGCAGGATCAAGGCGGCGCCGACTCCATCGTGACCGTTCGTTTTACGCCCGTCTCGCCCGCCGACGGAGTCGACTACCTGCAATGGTCGGAAGGCGCGTTCGATCGCGATAAAGACCGCGCGGAAAAGGAAAAAACGCGGCCGAGACTCCCGCAACTCTACGTGAACGTTCCCGTAAAATTCGACGGTAAGCGCCGCGTCGTCTCCGTCGATCTTAGCAAGGTCGAAGGCTATTCCGGCGCCATGAAGAGCGTAGAGATTATCTTCCCGAAGACGAACGGCAAAGCGACGTTATATCGCGTCGGATTTGTGAAATAGCCGCGTTCCCCAAGGGCCGGCCGGCAAACGGGAAAACCGCCCTGTTCAAATTGCAGACCAACTAAACAACCAATTCCCTTTTCCAAAATAGAGGAAACTCCATGAAACACAGCGTGTTATCCTATGCCGCGGTCGCCGTCGCGTTCGTCTCTTTTTTCGCCGCGCCGGCTTCAAGCCGCGCGGAAGATCCGCCCACGTCCGACTCGACCAAACTCGCCGTCGTACCCGGCGACACGCCGATCGACTACGGCGCCGATCCGCTCCGCTTTCTGGAAAACGACCGCGTTAAGCTCGGGCTCGATCTCTCGCTCGGCGGCGCGGTTACCTATCTGGAAGACAAGGCGAATAAGTCGGGCAATATGATCAACAGCTTCGACTGGGGCCGCCAGATTCAGCTCTCCTACTACTCCGGCCCGGTCCCCTATATCGGGCCTAACGGGGAAAAGCCGTTTGAACGCTGGGCCGGGCTCGGCTGGAACCCGATCCAATCGGGCGACTGCGGCCGATATCGGTCGTACGTCCTCGAATTCAAGCGAATCAGCGACAAAGAAGCGTTCCTCCGCGCGCGGCCCATGCTGTGGCCCAACTCGGGCGTGCCCGCCGAATGCGTCTTCGAATGCCGATATGAACTCATGGACAACGGGTTCGTACTCGACGCCACGATCGTCAATAACCGATCCGATAAGACGCAGTATCCCGCGCGCAATCAGGAGACGCCCGCCGTCTATACGAACGCCCCTTGGTACAAGCTCGTGAGCTACTTGGGCGACAAACCGTTCGAGAACGAGCCGGTTACGACGGTCGTCGATAAGGCGGACGGAAAAGGCTGGCCGTGGCGCAGGTATTATTCCCCGGAACGCTGGACCGCGCTCGTCAACGAAAAGAATTACGGCGTCGGCGTCTATCAGCCCTTCTCCACCCTGACGTCCGGCGGCTTCCACGGCGGCGACGCGGCAAAGGGACAGAATCTCGGCCCCAAGGACGTCGCGACCGGATACATCGCGCCATGGGAAACGACGATTCTCGACTGGAATATCAGGCGGACGTACCGCGCGACCTTTATCGTCGGCTCGATCGACGAGATTCGTTCGACCGTCTATAAACTCGCGAAAAACGACCTGCCCGAAACGCCGAACTGGGTCTTCCAAGGGGACCGTCAGAACTGGTCTTATATTGACGCGACCGACGAAGGATATCCGATCGCCGACGCCCTCAAGATCAATCTGAAAGAAGGCGCGCAGGCAATTGCGAAATCGCCCGATATCTTCTGGAAGACGGAAAACGCCAAAACGCTCGAAATCGACTGCGCTCTGACGCAGGAGAAGGCCGACGTCGACGGCGGCGTTACGGTGCGCTTCACGCCCGTCTCGCCCGCCGACGGAGTCGACTATCTGCAATGGTCGGAAGGCGCGTTCGATCGCGATAAAGACCGCGCGGAAAAGGAAAAGACGCGGCCGAGACTCCCGCAGATTTACGTCGACGCGCCCGTGAAATTCGACGGCAAGCGCCGCGTCGTCAGCGTCGATCTGAGCAAGGTCGAAGGCTATTCCGGCGCCATGAAGAGCGTCGAGATTATCTTCCCGAAGACGAACGGCAAGGCGACGTTATACCGCGTCGGATTCGTTAAGTAGCCGCCTCTTCCCTTCCTTTTGATTCAGCCGCGTCCGAGGCGCAAACCGCGGACGCGGCGTTCCCGCTCCTGTTCCCGCTCCTGTTCCCGCCCGCGTCCGTTTCCTCTGTCCGTTAAAGGAGTTCGTTATGTCGCACGCACGCCTTTCGCTTTCGGCGCTCCTCATATTCTTAGCCGCGCTCTCGACGGCCGCGGCGCAGGACGAATCGGACGTCGTCTTTCAAATTGGCGTCGCAGACGCGCGCAGCTCCGAGTTCCAGTATTACCCGCCCGACTGGCAGGCGCTGCACAAGTCGAACGGGGGCGTCGTCTGCCGATACGTCGTCGGAAAGAATAAGCCGTTCGATTGGCTCACAATGCACCTGAGCGATCTTGAATTCGACGCG
>CADACS010000043.1:0-5260 GCA_902786505.1 uncultured Planctomycetota bacterium
CTGGGCGCGACTTCAGGTTCTTCAAGCAAAGAGAGTGTTTTTGGCGCTTCTTCCGCGACCTTCTTCTTCGCTTTTACGCGTTTCGTCTCGTCAGGCGCCGCCGATTTAACGCTCTTTTCCTCAACAGGGCTCTTCTGAGCCGCGCGAGTCTTTTTGACCGACGGGGTCGCGGTTTCGGCGGTTTCATTCTTTACGTACGTCATTCCGTCGCGGGAAACGCCAATTTCAACGGCGGCGGAACTGGACGCGTTCGACTTGCGGCCGCGCTTGACAGGACGCTCGGCAGGCGCTTCTTCCGTTTGCGTTCCGTCGTTCTGAGAAGCGCTAATCATCCGCTCAATGTCGTCTTCTTCGCCTTTGTCGTCGTCCACGTCGCCAAACTCGTCTACGTCGTCCACGGGCGGCATCGTCGGTCTTTGCGCACGGCGATTCTTCATGCACATCTTCGCAATATCGCGAGGATCGGTCGGAACGGCGGATTCGACGAGCGGACTCTCAGATCTATTGTCAATTTCAGAATCAAAGGCGCGCAGGAATTTCCGGGCGGCTCCGCGCGTCTTCGGATCCGCGAGTTCAACGCCTAATTCGTGAAGCGCGAAGAAGAAATCTGTCGCGTCCGAATCCTTCAGAATCTTCAGGCAAGTCGCGACTTCTTTGCCGTCCACAACCGAAACGGCGCCTAAGAGACGCAACGCGCGCAAAGAATTTTCGTCAAGCGGAACGCCGTTTTCGCCAAACGCAAATACGGCGACATACTCGCGCATAAAACGCGTGCAGTACGGAATCGACTCGAGAAATTCCAACAGCGCGCCGGATCCCTTTGCGCGGTACTCTTCCAGGTCAAACTTATACTTTTCGTCAAAGATCCACTGCAGAATTCTGCGAAGGCGCTCGCTGACAATCGTCGCTTTCGAGTCGGGACTGTCCGTAATCACCTCGACGATTTCATACGCTCTCGCGACGCGGATCTCGTTCCAGTCGATAAAATAACGCTGAAGCTCGGCAAAGGCGGAACGAGCATTTGCCAAAGAATAGTCTTCCAGTAAAAGCGCGAACACAAGATGCTCGAGCAACTTGCGGTCCCGGGGCAGCGCCTTCGTATCTAAAGCGCGTCGCTTCTTGAGTTTCTTCAATAACGTTTTAACGTCAATCTGACTTTTACCCGTTTTTTTAGCCACGGCTACCCACCATAGTATGTGCTTGATAATTCGATGAACGCCGACAAACAAAACGTCGTTCGACGTTGCGCCGTAAACGCCGCGTACACGCGTGCTTGGCGGTTCAAACGTCCGCCAAACTAACAGACGTCCGCGCCGAACTTATTTGACTTCGGAATCTTCGCCGTCTTCTTCAAACTCCTCTTCCTCTTCGAAGTCTTCTTCGACGGTCTCTTCCTCAGCCTCGCGTTCCCTATGCTCGCGAGCAAGCGCTTCGGTTACTCTAATAAGGTTCTTCACGCCCTCGTCGACCATAAACTGAAGGGTCGGCGTATATCGCGAATCAATACGCTTGGCAACCTTAGATTGTAAAAAACCGGCCGCGCTTTGCAAGCCTTTAAGAACGGTCCGTTCTTTGCCTTCGTCTCCACGCGTCATAAAATAGACCTTTGCCGTACGCATGTCGCCCGCGACTTCCACTTTCGTGATTGTCGCGCCCTGTACGCGCGGATCTTTCAAATCGGTCAGGAGAGACGTCGCGACGACCTCCCTGATTGCCTCTGCGGCTTTAAGCGTTCTTCTAGACGCCATTCTTCCTCTTTCAAAATCTCATTTCGAGCCGCTCAGGGCCCGCATAACCGACGTAAGCGCCGCGCGATTAGAACGTACGCGCAACTTCCTCGATCTTATACGCTTCGAGGATATCCCCTTCCTTTACGTCGTTGTAATTCTTCAACTTAATACCGCACTCATAACCGTCGCGCACTTCTTTCACGTCGTCTTTCTCGCGGCGAAGCGTATCGAGCGCATATTCGCCAATGATACGCGAATCGCGGACGACGCGGATCTGGCAGTCGCGCTCGATCGTGCCGTAAAGGACGCGGCAGCCGGCGATAACGCCTACGCGGCTGATATTGAACGTACGCTGGACAAGCGCTCGGCCAAGCTCTTTGACCTGTTCGATCGGCTTGAGCATGCCTTCCAACGCCGCGCGGATATCCTCCGTCAACTTGTAGATGACGTCGTAGCGGCGAATCTGAACCTTCTTCTTCTCGGCCAACGCGCGCGCCCCTTCGTCCGGAACGACGTTGAAGCCGACAATAATCGCGTCGGACGCGTCGGCAAGATGGACGTCGGCCTCGGTGATACCGCCGACGGACGCCTGAAGAATCTTAACCTTGACTTCAGGATGCTCTAGCTTGCCAAGCTCCTTGCGAATCGCTTCGATCGAACCGCGCACGTCGGCGCGTATGATGACGTGCAGCGTCTGCTGTTTGGCCGAGCCCATACGCTCGAACAGATTCTCGAGCGTAACGTGTCCGGGAGAGCCCGCAAGCTCGATTTCACGAGCGCGTTTCTGGCGTTCTTCCGCGATCTGGCGCGCGATGGATATGTCTTCCAGAACGACAAACTTGCTTCCCGCTTCCGGCGCAACGTCAAGCCCGACGAGCGAGACGGGAACGGACGGTCCGGCTTCCTTGAGCCGCTTATGCTCGTCGAGCGTGTCGCTCATGGAGCGGACGCGGCCGTAAGACCCGCCGCAAAGAACGACGTCGCCGTTGTGCAGCGTCCCGTTCTGAACCAACGCCTTGCACACGACGCCTTCGCCGGCCTGCAGCGAGGCTTCCAGAACGACGCCGGACGCGCGGCGATTCGGATTCGCTTTAAGTTCATGAAGTTCGGCGACCATAAGCAATGTGTCGAGGAGTTCGTCGACGCCCATGCCGGTTATCGCGCTTGTATTGACGACCTCGACGTCTCCGCCCCATTCGCTCGGCATGAGATCGTTGTTCGCCAGCTCTTGAATAACCCGGTCTCGATTGACGCCGGGGAGATCCATTTTATTGAGAGCGACGACAATCGGAACGCCAGCCGCTTTCGCGTGGCTGATCGCTTCTTCCGTCTGCGGCATAACGCCGTCGTCCGCGGCGACGACGAGAACGGCGACGTCGGTACAGTTAGCGCCGCGTGCGCGCATTTCGGTAAACGCCTCGTGACCCGGCGTGTCGACAAAGGTCACGGCGCCGCGAGGAGTCTCGACGCGATACGCGCGAATATGCTGGGTAATACCGCCCTTTTCGCCAGAAACGACGTGCAGATGAAGAATGCGGTCGAGCAGCGACGTCTTGCCGTGGTCGACGTGACCAAGGAACGTAACTACAGGCGAACGCGGAACTAACGATTCGGGCGGATCGACTTCCTCGTACACCGAGTCGACATACTGTTCCTCGAGCGTCGCCTCTTCTTTAATCGTAGCTTTAAGGTCCAGAGAGATGATAAGCAAACCGACCATTTCGTTGTCGATCGTTTGATTCATCGTCTTCATGGCGCCGAGCTTCATGAGTTCTTTGATGACGGTCGCGACAGAAACGCCCGTCGCTTCAGAAAACTGCTTTACGGTACACGGAACTTCGATCACAATATCGCTCACACGCGGCATGGTAACGGGCGCGGACGTTCGCTTCGCGCCGCCCCGTCGGCGAACGACGCGGGAAGCGGGCTCGTCGTCTTCATTGGCGCCAAAAATACCCGCGTTACGCCGTCGCGGCTGTTCGCCGCGCGCGCCGAACCGATTGCGGCTGACGTCGCCTTCTGTATCGCGTTCGCCCTTGCGCTTACGATCCCCGCGGCCGCCTTTGCCGGAATCGATCGTCGACGGATCAAGGAACCCGTTCATACGCGACATTCGATCGCGAGACGAGCCGCCCAATTCGTCGCGCTTTGCGCCGCGCTGAGCGTCGCCGCGCTTGGCGTCGCGATCGGCGCGTCGGTCTGTTCCGCCGTGCGCGTCGCCGTCTTTAGTTTGTTTACGACTGGATTTATCAAGGAGATGGTTGGCGAGAGGACCGGCGCCAATACCTCCAGAACGGATATTACGAAACGCCTCGGGCGTAAGAACACGAATCGGTTTCTGGGCAGGTTCTTCCGAAGTCTTTTTCGGGATTGATTTCTGCGGAGAGGCGGGAATCGGAGCTAAGTGAAGATTCAAATTCGTTTTACCGCCAGAACGGTTGCCGGAAGTTCCCCCGGAAGCGGTTCCGGAACTTCCGGAACTGGAGCCGGACTTCTTAGGACCGCCGCCCAGAACGCGAACGCGCCCGTTGTCGGACGGAAGCGTCGTAATCATAGGCGGAGCCTTCATTTCCTGCAGCGCTTGCGGATCAACCGTAAGGTAAGAGGGCATAACGGGCCGAGCGGGACGCTGTTCAGGAGCGCGATTCGCGTTGGGACGGCGGTCGCCGCGCTCTTTGCGTTCGCCCTTAGCGTGGTCGCCGCCACGTTCACGTCGGCTCATCAGGGTGCCGAGAGGAGCCGGCTTCTTGCCGAGCGTTGAAGAAGTCCCTCTGCCGGCGGTCCGCGTCTTCGAAGGATCGGCCGATTCCTGTTTCGCTTCGGTCGACGGTTCGGTTTCCGGGGTCTTGGATCCGTCGTCGGCAGTTTTAACGCCTTCAACGTCGCTCTTGGGCTCTTCTTTCTCTACGTCGGCCTTTTCAACAGGCTTTTCCTCGACCTTAGGCTCGTCAGTCTTAACCGGTTTCTCAGGTTCGGAAACTTCAACGACCTTTTCCGGAACGGCGTCGCTCGATTCGACTTTCTTCGCCTCGGCCTCTTCTTTTTCTTCCGGCTTCTTCTCAACCGCCTGCTCTACGGCGGGGGTTTCGACTTTCGGAGCTTCCTCGTTCGACGCCTTTGCAGGCTCTACCGCGGGGCGCTGCTCCTTCTTATTGCCGAAAAATAAAACGCGGTTCGGGTTAGGCTGAAGGACGACCGGCTTGCCCGTACGCCCAGAGCCGGAAGGAATGTGCTGCGAGGGAGCAGGACGGACCATCTCGAACTTACTGTCGTCCCCCGCTTTTTTCGCTTCTTCCAACTCACGAAAATACGCGGTAACCCTCTTCGCCTCTTCGTCGGAAAGAGAAGCTAGATTACTTTTGCCATTGATCCCAAGCTCTTTACAAGCGTCGAGCAGCTCTTTATTACTTTTTTCGAGTTTCTTGGCTAAAGCGTAAATCCGCATCGTCAACTTACCTAATCTTTTCCTATTGCTCTGAAAATATTTCGCTACGCGGCGCGCCGCGTAACTCGCAATCGCGCTTATGTAT
>CADACS010000043.1:5299-23256 GCA_902786505.1 uncultured Planctomycetota bacterium
GCCGTCGAAAAACAGCGAAACGCCGCGCGCACGGGCTATTCCGCCGAGCGCCGCGGCGACGCGCTTGAAAAAACATCGCAAACGCGCACGGCCGCAACGCTTATAGAGAAACGCTACTCCTTCGGCTGCTCGCCGTCCTCGGGACTCGGCTTGTTAGAGTCGCCGTTCTGCCCGCGTTCGGATTCGCGGCGTTCCTTCTCCTGACGTTCGAGCTCAAGAGCGAGTTCTTCCGCCCGGTCGGTAATCTTGAGCGCCTGCTCCTCGGTAAGTTCGCCGCCGGCTAACGCAACGAGGTCGTCAAGCTCAATAACGGAAAGGTCGTCAAAGGAAAGGAACCCCTGCTCGACCAAAGCGTTGGCAAGGTCTTCTGAAACGCCTTCTATCGAAGTGAACGCTTCGGTGGCGTCGTCAAGCATCTTATCGAGATCCTTACGCGTCATGATCTCAATATCGATCTCGCACAGCTTGCTGGCAAGCCGGACGTTCTGACCGCCCAAACCGATCGCGTACTTGCGCTGTTCGTCTTGGACAAGCACGATCGCGCGGCCAAGCATATCGCACAAAATAACTTCTTCAACGATCGCCGGTTTCAGCGCCGCCTTGATGTACTCGTCCGGATCCTCAGAATAAGGAACGACGTCGATGCGTTCGCCGTCGATGCGGTCGCCAAACTGACGGCCGCCGTATCGCTCGCCGCCGAGCTCGTCGGTAATAGCGCGCGAACGCGCGCCGCGGACGCCGACGCACGCGCCGACAAGATCTATTCTGGGGTCGCGAGAACGAACCGCAACCTTCGAGCGTTTACCGGGCATTCGCTTTACGGAAACGATCTCAATCGTGCCGTCGGCGATCTCGGGGATTTCACGCTCAAAAAGACGCTGAACGAACAACGGCTTCGTACGGCTCAGCACGACCTTGACCTTAGAGCCCGCTTTACGGACCTCGTCGACGAGCGCCGTCACGCGGCTCTCTTGGCGAAATCTCTCGTAAGGTATCTTATTGCTGTTCGGAATAATCGCTTCAACGTCGGGCAATCTCACAAGAGTAACGGCGCGTTCGTTGCGAATTACCTCGCCCGTAACAAGATGGCCAACAAGAGGAAGGTATTTTTCGTAAACAAGATCGCGCGAGACGTCGTGAATCTTCTGGATTAAGACCTGTTTTGCCGTCTGCGCGCCAATGCGTTCGGTAATCTCGTCTGCGGGAATCGGAATTCCGCCTCGATATGCGTAGATTTCGCCTGTACTGCGATCGATGTGAATGTCGACGTCGCTGTCGTCTAAGCCTTCGCCGCGTTTACGCGCGGAAAGAGCCAAAGCCTGCTCTACGACGCCAAAGATCGTCTCGACGTCGATATGACGTTCAAGATGGATCTGTTCAACGATACGCAAAAGCTCGTCTGGTTTCATAATGTGGTCGCTCCTCGCTTCGCCGTTTCTTCCAAAACCGAGCGCTTATTCAAATCCGATTCCCGTTTGGAAAAAGGACTTGTATCTTCTCAGCCTTCAAAAAGGGACTTTTCGCAGTTCTTACGAAAAAAAAACGTCGCATCCGCGACGCCGCCCGACAAGTCCGCCAAGAAGCGATCCTGACAGATCCAAACGACGTCGCGCGAAAACCCGCCCGTCTCGCGGCGCCATGCCATTCCAGCCGCCCGAAACGTAGAGAGCCAACGCAAAACGTCAGACTATAGTTCTACAGTCTATGATAAGTTTAACGGGTTCATCTAAAAAGTCAAGGGCTTGTCAACTCCTAAAACAAACGTTTCTGCGGTGTTTTTAGAACGCGAGGGAGACAAGTGGAAAAGCGAGGTCTTAAATTATATTGCCGTTGCTGGTTTTAACTATGAAAAAGCCAAGATAAACAGCTAAAAATTTTTACAAAAGCCTCTTAAAATATAACCGTTTATCGACGGAGTCAAGCGCTCCCGGTTTAGCTCGAGCGAGTTAATTCGGTCGGCATGAGCGAAAACGTATGCGCGCCAACGTCTGAAAGACGCAAAAAACAACCAATAAAAAAAAGCCGACCCTTACAAAAAGGATCGGCCTTTATTGTCTCCGCGGACAGCCGCGCTGCAACTTAGAACTTGAACCGCAACTGAGCGGCAAACGTGTCAAACTCAGGATTGGCGTGTTCGCCGGTCGCTTTATGGGAAGACACGAACGAATGTTCCCAGTCAAACATCCACACGGTCTGATCGTTCCAGAACCAGTTCAAACCGGCAACGAACGCGTGAGAGGAACCCCACTGGGCTCCTTTAACCCTTTGAAGGTTGTTCGCTTCATTCCATTCCCACTTCGCGACGGCTTCAAACGCGCCCCAATGCTGACCGCACGTACGCTCGGCAAAGTTCAGGAAGACGGTATCTTCCGGCATATAGGGAACGGTAAATCTTGCGTCTTGCGCGGTGTATTTGCGCGCGACATGGGGCGTCAGGAAGTAACGTGAAACAACCGTCGTTCCGAAAGACGTTCCGCCGCCGTCTGTTACCGTGCAAATGTAACCTTCGCCGGTAAGACCGAATTCGCCGTGCTGATACTCCGCCTCAAAGTTCGTAAGGGAGTACGAACGGCCTTCGAGCGGAATCTTGCCGTCGTAGAAGTACGGATTGTCGTCGATCCACATCAAACCGCGGTTGCGAAGGCGCAACGACGCGTCGTCGCCCGGAAGGAAGTGGAAATAGCTGGCGCCTACTTGGAATATTTCACGCGCGAAACCGTCGTCGTCAATTTCACGAATTGGCGTGCGCGTCAGACGCGTCGCCAGCACAATGCCCGGGTCGTTATTGTAAACGTAGTTAGGAACGGACGCGATCGAGGGCGCGACGTAAACGCCGGCATAGACTCGCGATTTTTTATCGTCGAAGAACCGCGTCGAGGAAATACCGACTCGACGGCTCAAACGGTACATGCCGCAGTCTTCGTCAAGAGTGGCAAAAACGCGATCGTTCGTCACGGTGCAGCTTTCCATGCCGCTTTCGACAAAATGCTGACCGATCGTCAAATCGCCAAAATATTTTGTATCTTTGACGCGCAGGTACGCGTTATAAATGCTGAAAGACTTATTCAAGTCGAAGCTAACGCTGTATTCGAGATGACCGTGCCCCGTGCCGCGCAGAATGATCATGACGTTGCGCGCGTTAACGTCGTTCGTCGTACGCATGCCAAAATCTTTGGCTTCGTCGTTAGACGAAATAGACGTCCCGTCTAGATTGAGCATACCGGTGAACTTCAACTTAAAGGGATCGTTCAGCGATTCTTTCTTTTCGTCTTTTTTCTTCTGAGCGTCGAGGTCGGAACGCAACTCCATATTTACCGACTCTAACTCGCTAATGCGCCGTTCCAGGTCGGCAAGTTCCGGTATCGCGCCTGTAAAATTGCCGCCCGTAGAAGGGGAAGGCGCGCCGCCAATCACAACCTTGTCTTCGGGGATCAATCCCGTTTCAGGTTCCTCCGCGAGCGCTTCGTCTCCATACTCCGACGATACCCCAGATTCGCCGTAAGGGGAAGACACGCCGTCGTTTTCTGGCGACGGAGCCTCAGCGTAGCGCTCAACGCCGCGAAGTTCGTCCGCGCTAAACGCCGACGTCTGTGCAATTCCCAATAAACTGACTCCGGCGCCCAGAACAAAAGCGCAACTCGTCAGGTGCGATCGCCAACTCATCTGTTCTCCTCCTTGACAACAAATAGCGAGTAGCCATAAAACGCGAATATAATCGGTATTTCTAATGTAGGCGCATTACTCTTTCTAAATATTATTCAGCAAGCGCCGATTAGGCAAATTATAACGGTTATTCATATTTTTATGTCAAATCCCTTAATAATCAATCCTATCAGACGAGCTGGCGCCCCCAAGTCCCAAACCTCGTCAGAACTTTACGCCAATCTGCATAGCGCACGTGTCAAATTCGCTTTTCGCCTTTCGTCCGGCGATCTGCGAATCAACAAACGCGTGCTCCCAGTTCACTGCAACGCTTGTCTGAGGGTTCCACCACCAGTTGAAGCCGAACACCATCCGGTTAACCTGACCAGTCAACCCGGGAAGCGTCGTGAAATTGACGTCGGTCGTTTCCACATAATCCCACTTTGCCACGGCTTCCAACGCGCCATAGCCTCCGCCTTTGGACGCGCGAAGCAAGTTATTGACGAAAATCGCCTCTTCAGGCATTTTCATCGTTGTGAACCGCGCGTCGTCCCGATTGTACGAACGCATACAGCCGGGCGTAACGCACCAGCGCGCCGATACGTTGGCGCCGTACGCTCCCCCGCCCCCGTTGGAAATAGACGACGCAAACCCCTCGGCGCTCAGACCAAAGCCGTCATGCTGATAAGCGGTCTCAGCCTGAGTAACGAAATATGAACGGTCTTGAAGGGAAATGATCCCGGAAATAAAGTACGGATTCGTACCGGTCCAGTTCAAACCGCGCGTGCGAAGATTCAGCCGAGAGCCGTCGTCGGTGCAGCCGAGCCAATAGAAACTTCCGCCCACGTGGAAAACGTCGTGGGTAAAGCCGTCGGCGTCTTCGCAAAGAATCGGCGCGGCGGTTAATCGCGTGTTGAGTATGATTCCGGGATCGTCGTTAAAAGAACGGTTGGACCATGTCTGAACGGAAGGCGCCGCGAAGATTCCAAAGAAAGCACGCGCCGTCTTGTCCTCATTGCGAATTACCGAGCTGACGCCCAAACGGCGATTCATACGGAAAAACGACGAATTCTCGTCCGTGCAAATAAACACGGGCTCAAACGCCGGCTCAATGCTCTCCATACCGGATTCAACGTAGAAATGACCGATCGTGACGTCGCCAAATATACCGGAATCTTTAAACCGAACGTAGTTGTCGTACAGCTTTATCGAGTCTTGAAATCCAACGCCCGCGGCAAACTGAAGATTCCCGTGGCCCGTCCCTTTTGCGGTAAAACGAAGGTCGTGAATATCGAAGACGTTATCGCAATCGCCAAAAAAATCACGCGCGCCTTCTTCTTGGGAAATCAAAGCCGAACCAACCCCAAGAAAACCGCCAAACTTAACGTTGTACGCGTCGGTGAGCTTGTCGCTTTTCTTATTCTTTTTCTGCTCTGCCTTGAATTCCTCCCGCAATTCGTCGAGCTGACGCTGCAAATCCGCGGTTTCAGGCATACTTCCGGTAAAAACTCCGTCTGCTTTCTCAGAAGCTTCCTTTTCGTCTTCGGAAGATTCGTCAGTAGAAGTCTCTGTTTCAGTTTCGACAGAAGAAAGAACGACTACGTCGGCATAACCTTTTGAGGCCGAGCTCGGAGCGGGCGCTTCTTCATAAGAAATTTCAGTATCGCTCGGCCCGTCGTCCTGCGCGGCGACTACCGCGCCAACCATGCTCAGAATAGCGACGGCAAAAAAAATGGTCTGAAAGGTCCTTGGCTTAAAATACTTCCGTGTCATCTTAGGAAACTCCTTTTCCGAATAACGCCACTCCCCGCTCTCAGAATTATTCGTCAAGTATAGCGCGGCAATTTAAGAAATCGGGTTAGATTCCAAGGTTTGTATAGATAAACAAAGTCGATAAACTATAACGAATATACGTGTTTTAACCTTTATTATAAATATTCAGACAATATTCTTATAAACCATAGTCTCTCGCTTTTTATAAAAAAACGTCGAGCAAGCCTAAACTTACTCGACGTTACACGCATATAGCGTCCTGAAAAACGCATTTCTAACGACGGTTACCAGCAGTAAACTCGCGTGTCGAATCCTCCCAATTCTTCGCGAATAACGCCGTCCTTGAACGTTGGATGGGCGAGAGACTTCTCGTCGAATAAGACTTCAAGAGAAGTGGCTTCCTGTAATCCAGGGAACACGAATTCCACATTGACCGGCTCAGGCGAGGCGTTCACGGCGATTAAATAGTTCTTTCCTTCATGACGTTTGAGAAGGCAGACGACGGAATCGCCCCCGTACGGATCCTTTTTCGGCCCGGAAACGACGTTCGCTTTTGGCTGAGCGCTCGCGTCGGTAAGTTCGAGCAAAACGGGCGAAAGCTCATTAATCTGCGTTGCGATCTTGCAGATATTGCTCCATCGGTCGGGCGACGTTGTAACCCCGTAATTAAACTTCTTATTTTCAGGCTCAACCGTTCCTCCGTACGTATACCAAGTAATCCCGTTCGCTCCGGCGGCAAGCGCGCCAAAACTCATTGCCCGGAGTTCTCGATACGTCGGAAAACGTTCCCATCCCCAACCTTGGAAATACTGGATGATCGGCCAAACCGCTTTCGGACCGTCGTTTGCTTCGGCGGCGTCGGAGCGGCTTCTCTTCACGTCCAGAACGGCCTGAGCGACGCAAGCTTCGTTGGCGCGCGGAACGTCTTTCCTGACGGGATACGTTTCGGGGAGGAACGCGTCTGTTCCGGTAACGTAAGGCCGGTAATTTGAAACCTCTTTTAGCGCGTCGATCGGATCCGCCTGAACGGTCAAGCGCGTAGGATCGACCGCTTTTACAGAATAGAAATAGTCGTAAAGTTCGTTCGGCTTCGTATTATACGACGTGTCGTCGCCAAGATACCATGCGAGAATCGCCGGCGAACGGCGTTCAATTTCCACGAACCGTTCGTCGGGGAACCGAATAACCGACCACAGTTTAAAACCGTATTTTTCCGCTGCCTGTAAGAATTTATCTTCGCGCGGCATGGAATACGAATGGGCAAAGTTAAAACCTGCTTCTTTCAGACCGCGAAACGCTTCGTCAATATTGAAGCCGTTAAACTCGCGTTCACAGACTCCGTAAATGCCGATCGGAAAGAACGGCACGCCGTCTATAAGCGTCGTTCCGTCTTCTCGCAGCGTAATTTTAGGGGTTGTAGGCGCGTCTCCAATAAGAAAATAGCGCGTTGACGCGTAGGAATTATCAAAAATGTCGGAGGCGTCGACGACGACTTTGTGCAGACCGTCGGTCAGTTCGTCCGCCAGCGTCCCCTGCCATAAAAGCGCGCCGTCGTCTTGCCGCGTCGTTTCCATAAGTTGCGTAACGTCAACTTCGTCTACCGTTATTTTAACTGAGGAACGGCGAATTATCGACGCGTCGGTTATCCTAACGCCAAGAGGGGCGCGGCGATCGCGAGAGGGAACCGCGTACGCCCCGTAAAGCTGAACGAGGGGAGGTTCAAAATCACCGCCAAGCTTCCAAGCCGAGTCCGTCTTTGAACCGACCGTCACAGAAATGAGGGTTGGCGTCGCGGCGCCGTTCGGAACGAGGGTCGCGCGATACCGCACGTAAGGCGCCTCGACGCGGAAGGGCCGCTCGTAATACGTCGCGGAAGTTCCGTCCGGTCCGGTAAACGCGGAGAACTCGCCCGGTTCGTCTCCGTCCGCTTCGGCAATCGCGACCTGAAACTGAACTTTTGTACCCTCGGGCGCGTCGGCGTTCCAAGACACGTCTCCCCCTTCGAAGATTCCCGAGATGAACGAACCGGGGCTGACATACGTTTTATTCGGATCAAGAATTTCAAACGAGAGACCTCGAATAAGGGCAAATTCGCCCGGCTCTAAGTTCGGAACGTCAAATCCCATTCGAACCGTAAAGGAGTCGGCGTCTTTGGGAATTTCGCCGGTAACGTTTTCCTCGTTCCAATGATAGCCCGACTTGAACAGGAAGGGCGTCGACGCGAGAATCTCCCCTTCCGAAGAAAACCAGTCAATTGCGCCCCGATACGTTTGGCCGTCGCTCCCACCCCCGTTTATCGGTTTAGAAGCGCTCGTCTCCATGCGGAGGACAAAGCGCGACTCCGGCGCGACTCCTTTCAGCGACTGCTTGGGCGAAAGAATTCCCCAAGCGGTGTCTTTCCCCTCGGGATCGTTCGGATCGATCGGTTTATCACGCGAAACGCGAAGAGCGCCCTGCCCATCGTCTCCCTTTTCAACGGTTATACTGAGCAAATCGCGATAGTTGCTAACCGACCATTCGGAAATCGACTCAAAATCTTCGCCGAAGAACGGCGCGCCCGATTCGCCCGCCTGAACCCGACCTTGTTGAAGGGTAATATTTTTTGCGTTATACACGCCGCTCGCGTCGTCGGCGGCAAACGTGAGCGGAGCGGCGGCGCTCCACGAAAGAACCGCAACCCAAGCGACAAATCGCAAACGTCTCCTGTAAATGAAATTCAACACGGTTGTTCCCCCAGCAGAAAAGGCTCCGTTAACTTGAAAGCGAGGTAAAACAAAAAGGCGAGGCTCTAAAAGATAGAACCCCGCCTTCCCTATTTAGATTATTTCTCCTTAGCAAGCCCGTAAAGGAGAATTTTACGGTCGAGCGTCGTGCGCTCAATCCCGAGCGCTTTTGCCGTTTTACTCTTATTCCACCCATAATATTTGAGCGTCTGTAAGATAAACTGACTCTCCATATCTTTAAGGGTCGTCGGCGTAAAATCGCGAGGCTGGACCGGCGCGCTTGCTGTGTTGTTTACGGGCCGTTCCGCAGGCTCTTCTTCAAGATTCACGCCAAGTCCGCTAAGCTGCGACGTCATGAGGTCGGCTCGAGTAATTGTCGGAGGATTCCCCATAAGAACAGCCCGCTCGACAATGTTCTTTAATTCGCGAACGTTGCCGGGCCAATGGTAGGAATTAAGCGCCGCGCGCGCGTCAGGCGTAAATTCAAGGTACCTGCGGCCCGTCTCCTGAGAAAACTTTTCGCGGAAGTAGTCGGCGAGTAAATCGACGTCCCCTTCCCGTTCCCGGAGAGGAGGAACGTTAATTTCTAAAACGCAAAGCCGAAAATAGAGATCGTGGCGGAAACGCCCCGCTTTAACCTCGTCTTCAAGATTGCGGTTGGTCGCCGCGACGACGCGGACGTCCACCGAAATAGGCTGGTTTCCGCCGACGCGTTCGAACGTGGCCCCTTCGAGCACGCGCAAAAAAGTCGCCTGAAGGGCGGGATTCATTTCCGCGATTTCGTCCAGAAAGATCGTGCCGCCGTCCGCCGCTTCGAATTTGCCGATCTTCGTCTCAAGAGCGCCTGTAAACGCGCCCTTTTCATGCCCAAAGAGTTCGCTCGTCAACAGGCTCTCAGAAAAAGCGGCGCAATTCAGGCAGACCATCGGTCCGTTGCGGCGCGAGCTGAGTTCGTGAACCGCGCGCGCGACAAGTTCCTTTCCGACCCCGCTTTCGCCGCGAATAAGGACGGTTGTCTTCGTGCGAGCCGCCCGGTTAATACAGCGCTCAACTTTACGTATCGCGTCCGACTGACCGATCATTTTCGAGTTTTGATCGTGAAGCGCCCGGCGGCGGAGTTCTTCGGTCCGTTCGCGATCAAGCGAGACGGTCTGCTCGTTATGGCGGGTAAAGAAATCTGGAGTCGACTTCATTTTGCCCGTCATTTCGCGAGAGTCGGTAAACGATCCTAAATCGCGCTGTGCCTCAATCAAGAGCGTTGCGCTCCCTATCTGAATCTTAGACCCGACGTAAATCTCCGCGCTCCCTTCAACGCGGGCGCCGTCGACTAACGTGCCGTTGCGGCTGTTGAGATCGAACAGACGCCATTTGCCGTCGCGATAGTCGACCGTCGCGTGAAAACGGCTGCAGCGTTCGTCGTCCAAAACGACGACGTTGTCGATCGCCCGGCCTATTGTCGTAGAACGGTCGGCATGTAGAAAGAAAGCGACCGTAGGCGTTCCGTTGTGAAAGCAAATGATTTCCAGTTTAGGGGCGGAAAGTTCCATAGGAAATACAAATTAAACGAGTAAAATGACCTGAACGTTTCGGCAAACGCCGTAGACGTCAAGAAATGAACGTCAACTAGGATACGGTAAACGACTGCAAAATGCTCCAACAGGAAGCGTCATTGTTCGGAGTCCGACGCGTCCTCTGGGAACCGCGGCAAAATAAAGTCCGACTCGATCGCCTGCGCGGTCGCCTTACCGCTCGCGGAAATCGACGCCGACTTGATTATCGGCAGGAGCGCGAAGTTAGCAAGGTCAGACTCGGAAAAAGCGTGGGGCGGAATACTGACAATACGAGACGCGGCGTCGGAATCCATATTCTTCAATTCCGCCGACTCGCACTCTTCCTGCTTAAACGCAAACGGAAAGTCCTGGTACAGTTCGGAACGATTGGCGCGACAGCGGTAGAAATAGGGCATGTCAAGCGCGACTACGCCCGTAAATTTCCACTGATCCAAAAACGCCTCCTCCGACTCGGGTTCAAGCGTGTGAAGCAGCGCAAGCGCGTTCTGATTCGAATAGACGACCGAATTCGTCGCCGTCGCTTCAAAAACGGGCGCCGCGTTCGTCGCGTCGTCGGAATCGACGCGAATCAGACTCGATCGCCCAACTACGACCGTTCGTTCGATTGACGTCGAAAAGCTCTGCGAACCGTCGGACGGCTCGCGGAGACCGTCGATAAAATGAAAGACGGGGCCGGAAACGCAAATACCGCAATTTCTAGCTTCCAGTCGGGCGCCGGGCCGTTCCGCCACAAAAAGCGTTGTTTCGCCGCGCGCTAAGACGTTTTCCAAATGCACGACAAGAGCCGCGTTCGCAATATCTTCAGTCTCCTCGCCTCGGGAATTCCGCTCATGCGCGCGGAACGCCGAAACGTTCGAATGGATCGGAGAACCGGGAGCGTCCGGCGACGTGTTATTCACGGTCAGCGTCGAATCGTACAAAAACAGCGACGACGCGCCTTCTCCTTCGAACACAGACCATTCTTCCGAGAAAACAAGGTCTTGCGGAGAAAGGTCAAAGTTGATCGACACGCCGCGAATCGTTACGTTTGACGAGTTGAGAAGAAACATGCTCTCGCCGCCTAACCCAGTAGGCGACTCCGGCGGTTTAAACGTAAGCGTAGGCCGACAGTCCTTAGCGGCGTATATCTCGACGCTGCGATCGACGAACGTCGTCGACGGAGTCGAAAGCTCGCCGTTAAATCTCAGTTCGATTCGAACCGTTTCCTGACCGTTGGACGCCGCGGCCTCTGTAAGCGCCCCTTGAAGCGACGCGTACGTGTCCGGCGAGTTCCCTATTCCGTCGACAATTCGTACACCCGACGCCGTGGGCGTGTCGATCGCGACGACTTCCGGCTTTGAACCGAGCGTCGCATACGCGACGGCCGAGTACGCCGACTCCGACTCAAAGACGCTGTCGCCGGAAAAACGGTAACTGAACGCGTCGAGGCCGTCAGGCAGACTTCGCGGACGAATCCATGCGGCGACGCGAGTGTCCTCGTAAGGCGTAAACGAATCCGCCAAAAAGTCGCGGCGCCAATTCAGGGAATCGTCAATGAACAGTTCGGGCTTGCGCTCGTTGAGCCTGCCGACCTCCTGGGTATATAGCTCGTCCAGCTCGGAAGCGCCTAAAGTTTCTACGTCAAACGCCTCCGCTGTTTCTGAACGAAAAGGTTCGCCGGTCGGAGACAACGTTTCGGTTGCGGATTTAGTAGGCTCTATCTGGGCGTCCGCAACATTCGACGTCTCGCCCGGTCCTCGACGATCGCCTTCGTTTTTCGGCGTTTCGCCCGTCGCGGCCGGCGTTTGGGCGTCTCCGACAGACGGGGAATTGATCTCGGGAAGGACAAGATCGCTTCGCTCAGAGAAGAGCGCGTAACTGCCAAAAACGATGACAAACAGCGCTATCGCAATCGCGCCGGGAAGGCGCCAGACAAAGGAATTCTTCTCCTGGTAATCTGGCGAATCGGCTCCCGAATAGCCGCGGTTCGGAACGCGAACGCCTATAATCTCCGCAATTTCCAGCAAATCGCTAATTAACGCGTCCGGGGTCTGATAGCGCTCGTCCGGGTTCTTCTTCATCATCTTCCGAAGGACGGCGGCCACTTCGCCCGGAACTTCGCGATTCTCTTTTCGTACGTCGGGCGCCTCGTCTCCTTGATGCTGCAGAAGTTTCTGCAACATATTTCCGCCGGGAAAAGGCGGATTCCCCGTCAGCATGAAATAGAAAGTACACCCAAGCGAATAGACGTCGCTGCGAACGTCCGCAAGACGCGGATCGCGAGCCTGTTCCGGAGAGATGTAGTCGAACGTCCCGAGCATAACGCCGCTCTCGGTCAGATCTTCTACTTCCGGCGTAAGAATACGCGCAAGCCCCATATCGATAAGTTTAACGCGTTTCTGGGGCGTAACAATAATATTCGAAGGCTTGACGTCGCGGTGCGTTACGTTATGAGACGCGGCGTGCGCCAACGCGGCCGCCGCCTGTAAGACGTAATCGATCGCTTCGTCAAGAGAAATCTTCCCATGTTCGCGAACGTAATCGCGAAGATTCTTCCCTTCGACAAATTCAAACGCGATATAGGGAACGCCGTTAACGTTCCCGAAAAGATATACCTGCGCGATATTTTCGTGATTGAGGCGCGCAGCCGACTTAGCCTCGTTCAAAAATCGGGCGACGATCGCTTCGTCCTGCGCGCGCGTCTTCGGCAAAATTTTAATTGCGACTTTGCGTTCAAGGGCAAGGTCTTTCGCCTCGTAGACGCGGCCCATACCGCCGCCGCCAACATATCGAACGATCGTAAACTGCCCGAACTTAGAGCCGTCCTTGAGCATGCCGAGCTCGTCGACTTCGACTCCGTCGTCCTCTGTTCCGCGATCAGTCGAAATGACGGTCTTTTCGTTTTCCTGTTCTGCGTCCTCTTCCGGAGAAGGGCCGTCGTACGGCGCGTCTTCCCACCCGCCTCGGAACGTGTCGACGTCCTCGAACGAACCAAGCGGATCAAACTGCCGGGTCGTAGTCGTCGCTCCGCCGTCGCGCAAATCGCCTGAAGCAAAGCGCGCGTCGGAGGAAGACGAATCCAACGGGCGTGTTTGTGTAGAACCTTCGTCTAAATCGTTCGGTACGCTCGTTTGAGTCGAACCGTCTTCAAGCGACGACGGATCCTCGCGACGCGCGGTAACGTGCGTCGATCCCTCGTCGGCGTTCGACGGGGTACGCGGCGACTTTGAGACGCCGGAGTCAGACTTCGAGCGGTGAGAATCAGACGCCATTAGATTCAACAATCCCTTTAGCGTTTTAACTACGCGACGAGCCGCCGCGCGGGGCGGACAAATCCGCTCCGCGCGACACGAACAGCATAAACGGCAACGAAAAAACCCGCTCTATCAATAGATGAAGCGGTTCAGCAGGTTCTCAACGAATTCCTGACGTCCGCTGACGTTCGGATCCGAGTTCCCTTTCTTGAGCATGTATTCGGAAAGGGATTTGAAGTCGTGCTTGCCAGCTTCGATTTCGGCGCCGATTCCGGTATCCCAAGAGGCGTAACGGGACTTAACTAACGCGTCGAGTTCGCCGGATTCGCGAATCGCAGCCGCAATCTTGAGCCCCTTCGCGAACGTGTCCATGCCGCCGATATGGGCGTAGAACAGGTCGATCGGTTCGAAACTCTCGCGACGGACTTTCGCGTCGAAGTTCAGACCGCCGGTCGTAAAACCGCCGTACTTCAGAATGATGAGCATCATTTTCGTCGTCATGTACAGATCGGTCGGGAATTGGTCGGTGTCCCAGCCGAGAAGCATGTCGCCGCTGTTGGCGTCGACAGAGCCGAGGAATCCTTGGCTCGCCGCGTAATCCATTTCGTGTTCGACGTTATGGCCGGCAAGGGTCGCGTGGTTCGTCTCGATATTCATCTTGACGTATTTCTCGAGGCCGTACGCGCGCAGGAAGTTAATGCACGCAGCGCAATCGTAGTCGTACTGATGCTTCGTCGGTTCCTTCGGTTTCGGTTCGAAGTAGAACTGGCCCTTAAAGCCGATCTCTTTCGCGTAGTCGACCGCCATGTGCATGAAGGCGGCAAGGTGATCGAGTTCGCGTTTCATATCGGTGTTCCAAATGCACTGATAACCTTCTCGGCCGCCCCAGAACGTGTATCCCTGAGCGTTGAGTTCTTTCGAAACTTCAATGGCCTTTTTGACCTGAGCGGCGGCGTACGCGAACGAATCGGCGTTGCAGCTCGTCGCGGCTCCGTGCATAAAACGCGGATTTCCGAAAAGATTCGCCGTGCCCCAAAGCATCGTAATGCCGGTGCGTTCCGATTCTTCTTTGAAGACCTTAACAACTTCGTCGAGGTTCTTGTTCGTTTCCGCGAGCGTAGCTCCTTCCGGGGCGACGTCGCGGTCATGGAACGCGTAATACTGGAAACCGGCTTTTTCCAAAAATTCAAAGAACGCGCGAACGCGATTCTGAGCGTTTTCAATCGATTCGGAACCGTCGTCCCAAGGACGCGACATCGTCGCCATGCCAAAGGGATCAGAACCGTTCATGCGCATCGTGTGCCAGAAAGCGCAGCTGAAGCGAAGGTGATCCTTCATCGGTTTGCCCTCGACGAGCTCGTCGGGATTGTAATAACGGAACGCGAGCGGGTTCTTAGAATCGGGACCCTCGTATTGAATCTTCGAAACGTTCGGAAACGCAGACATTGTAAAACTCCTGATAAAAAAGCCGCAATGTGGTTCATATAGGAAACGCGGCGGACTTCCAACAGACTCGCCCCCATAACGACAGGGATTGAGAGTCCAAACAGACCGCGCTCCAGTATACCAGATTTAGTATGGGAATAAAACGACGGCAATCAGAAAAAATAATAATTCTCAAAAAAAATATATTAAAGAGGCGTCTGTATTTTCGATTATAACGCCCCGCTTTGACTTAGGCGCTAACGAACCAAAAGTGAAATCGACAGGAGGAATAAAAAAAGCGGCGTTCAAAGACGCTAACCGCCTTGAACGCCACAAGATACGAACAACCGAAAGATTCGGTCAACTAGTTAAGAACGCCGCGAGACTTCAGGAAGAAAACGACTTCGTCGGCAAGTTCTTCAGCGGAACGGGAACCGCCGTCGAGGACGAGTTCCGGTTCCAGAGGCTCTTCGTAGGGATCGTCAATTCCGGTAAACCCTTTGAGCTCGCCCGCGCGCGCCTTCTTATAGAGGCCTTTCGGATCGCGCTGTTCGCAAACTTCAATGGGCGTATTGACGAAGACTTCAAAGAAATCCCCTTCGTTCATCATGGCGCGAACGCCGTCGCGGTCCGCGCGGTAAGGGCTAATGAACGCCGTAATCGCAATTGCGCCCGACTCGACAAACAACTTCGCGACCGCGCCAATGCGGCGAATATTCTCTTCTCGATCCTGCGCGGAGAAACCGAGTCCGAAACGCTTCGCAAATTCTTCCGAATGGCTCTCGGCCAAAATCTTCGGGGAAGCGTTCAAGTTATGACGAACGTTGTCGCCGTCGAGAACGAAGCTGCGTTTTCCCATTTCGTGCAATTTGTGATCGACCAGATTCGCGATCGTGCTCTTGCCGCTTGCGCTCAGTCCGGTGAACCACAAAACACAACCCTTATTGCCGTTGAGTTTCTCTTTTTCCGCACGGGTAACGGCATGCTGGTGCCAAAAGACTTCGACTTCAGGCGAATTCATCTTTTCTCCTTTGTTTCATAAAATCGATCCTCTGCGCCGACGGGAAAACGTCTGACGCGGAACCATCATCCTTTGAGCGAAACTCGCTTTGAGGAAGTGTATTTTAGCAGATTCTCTGTTTTATGCAATTATGGCCGCGTACTCAAAGGGAAAAAGTTCCGTCCAGGCGCGGCGGAACAACGCAAGTCGCTATTTCTCTTCCGCGGCCTTAGCGCGCGCCTTCTCTATTGCGCGTTCCTCCGCAGCCGCTTTACGGGAATAGATCGGCGCGACTGTAAACGGGTTGTCAAACAGCCCGCGTTCGACGCGCGTCAGCGCGACGCCTGCCACTCCGGCGACGCCAAACGGGGAAGCGCCCCAATTATCCGGGACAAGTACTTGCGCGTTCGGATAGAGCGTCTCGCGATTCTTAACGCGGTCAAGCGCCTCGCCGACGAAAAAAGTATTGCGCCGACCGTCTTGCGCGATATAGTCCCGCATTTCAGGCGAAACGGTCGGAAAGGTCGATTCCGCGGATTTCGGCCCTTCGCCAGCCGCGGCGTCGACAAGCGGATATTCCTCGCCAAGCCATTTTTTATTCGACAAAACCCGAAAACGGCGTTCAACGGAATAGAGCTTCGACGAACCGTCGGATTCTCGCGAAAGCCAATAATCCCGCGTCGCGACGTCGCCGCGCTGCGCGTCAAGTCCGACGGAAATCAACGCGCCGCGCGCGTCCTCCGGAAGCCGGCCCAAAATGAAAGCCGAGTCGAGTTCGTAAGCGATCGCGTCGAGCGAATCGACCCCGACTAGAAACGCCCCTACGCTCCAAGCGAACATTTTCGCCGTAGCGATACCCACGCGAAGCCCCGTAAAAGAGCCGGGCCCAATCGCGACCGCAACGACGTCGATATCAGACGCGGACCAAGACCGTTTGTTAAGAATATCGCGAATCGCCGGCGCAAGCGAACGGGCGCTGCGCTGTTCCGGATCAAGAGACGCGCATTCGAGAATCTCGCCCCCTTCGCATAAAGCGACCCCGCCGGCGACCCCCGTCGTCTCTAACGCCAATAATCTCGATAAATGTTCCATCTCGCAGGTCCCAGTGTTCGGTCTCTTGGAGCGGTCGTCGTTTGTCCGACAAGACACGTTTGACGCCGCGCCAAATCCAACGTTTGAGTATAACTCTCAACCGCGCCCAAGACAGGGGGGGCGCGACTGCTTACGCCATAAAAGAACGATTATAAAACGATATTGTCGTTATTTTGAAAAGTCGTTATACTCCCGAACGGACGCTGCAGTTTATCGCGGCTTTTCAGTCGGGACGCATAACCAAACGGCTTTTTACGCCCACAAGACGGCAATAATCCAAATGAATTTTATCCGATCAAAACACGAACAACGCTTATACGGCGAGCCGTCTGTGCGACGCAGACGGGTCGGTTTTGCGTTTTATTGCGTTTTAGGACTTCTCACGGCGGCGCTCATAAACGTCGAACAAACCGTCTATGCGCAAAAAGCAAATACCGATCAAGTCGTCTTCTTCTCGATCCCTATCGGCGTCGACGTCGCCCCCGTTATGGCAAGTCCTGCTAAGGACGCGTATCAAACGGGCGCCGTTTTAAAGGATCGGTACGTTGAAGTCTATTTCCGGAACGAAGACGGTTATTGCGCAATCCGTCCTCCGCAAGGAAGTTTCTCTTGGCTCAATGGGAAATTCGTCGAACAGGAGAGCGAAGGATACGGCAAAGTCGTCTCGAATTCTGGCAAGGCGGTTCCTTCGCGCGTTGGCGGCGATTCGCCGACGACTAGTTCCGTCGTTCAGGTAGGTCTGCATAACGGTCAAAAGGTTAGAATTCTAGGAAAAGTCGGGCTCTCCGACGGTTCAACTTGGTATAAAATTTCTCCGCCGCCCGCGAATTCCGTTGGATAGAAGAAAAATCGCTCGTTCAAGACGAAGCGACCGCGTATCTGCCCGAAAAGCTCATGTTCCAATCGGAATATGTAAAACTTCTCCAGTCGAGAGGCGTTTTACCGCAGGAGAACTCGGAGTCGGCCGGCGAATCTCAGCCTCAAACGGCAGACGGAGCCTTCCCGGAACTGACGCTCCCTAATCTCGACGGCGACGCGCCCCTTGATTCCGCGGAGTTCGCCCTCAACGACGATTCAAATTCAAGCGAAGAAAAAACTGGCTCGGTTCCGGCGCCGCTGCAAACGGCGCAGACTCCTAAAAGCGCCAATATTGACACGAGCGCGTTCAAAGCCGACGTCGCAAGATTAGCGACCGAAGTCCAGCAAGCCGTACACAAGAATCCACGCTCCATCGAAGAAATCAAAATACTGCAATTGCGCGCCGAATCGCTCTTTGACGCCGCGCCGAGCGACGAAGACCGTTTCCAGATTCAGTCGCTCTTCAATATACTCAAAAAGGCGGAAAAAGGAGACGTGCAGACGTTAGAAGCGCCCCGAAATATCCAAAAGGCGCCTAATCCCACGCCCGCAAACACAAACATAAACGCAAGAGCCGAACAGAGCCCGACGCCCAACGATCTATCCGATTTCTACCGTCGCGGAGCCGAAGCGGTAGGCG
>CADACS010000044.1 GCA_902786505.1 uncultured Planctomycetota bacterium
TCAAATACTGCAGATTCGCTTTCGGAAGACTCCAGCGGAAATGGGCCGCAAGGAGCCGCGTAATCAAGACGGCGACGACGCAGATCAGCATGGCGGCCGTCTTGCCGAGCGGCTGCTCAAGCGCCACGTAAAGAATCGCGCCTAAAATGGACGCGCACGCGTAGATATGCTTGACGAAAATATAGGGCGGATTCCCCGCCAGAACGTCCCGGAGCGCGCCCCCGCCTACGCCCGTTACCGCGCCCAGAAAGATGCAAAAGAGGTAGTTGGAGCCGAACCCGGCGTCGATCGCCGCGGCCGTTCCGACCGCCGTAAAGACGCCCAGACCGGCGGAGTCGGCGACGAGCATGAGCTGGTCGTAAATCTTCTGCTCGCGGCTTATCGCGCGCTGAACAATCGGAAGAAGAACGATAATCGACGCGATAATCGCCGTCGCCCCGTAAGAGGAATCCCGAAACATGACGGGCGGCAGCTTGCCGAGCAGCACGTCGCGAATCGCGCCCCCGCCGCACGCCGTAACGAGACCCAAGATGCACACGCCGAAAAAGTCCATGCGCTTCTTCATACCGACCATGGCGCCCGAAATAGCGAACGCGACCGTCCCGATAATCTCCAAGGCGTACACAAAGAACGTCATTTCGTCTCGTCTCCGTTTCGTCCGGACCTCCCCGTGCGGCCAAGCGGGCGCGGCAAACAATCGGGTCGGCAAAAAAGTTCGGAAATGCAAGGCGTTATTATAACATGCCAAACTAAGCTGAAAATGGAACGCGGGCGAAATTCGTTTGACTTTTTCAGGGCGCGGTTTCCGGCGTTCCGAAAGGGCGCGCGCCGACTTGAAGTTCGAAACGGCGGCGTTATAATGAGCGCAAATTCACGTTCAAACAACGCAGAAAAAGGAGACAGTTATGACGCGGCGCGATACGTTCGGTTCGGCAGACGCCAACGAAAGCCGGCCCGACCCCCGAAGCGAATTGGAACTGCAAGAGCTCATGCGAAGCCGGAACGACGCGAAACGGGGCGTCGACCGGATTAACATGACGATTGAAATCGTTAAATACGCGGCGATCATTATTGCGCTCGTCTTAGGACTTGGCCGGCTCCTGACGAGATCGAACGCGCCGACCGTTCAGCCGCCCGCAAACGGCGCGCCGGAACAGCCCGCGCCCAACCCCACGGATAAACCATGAACAACGCGCTGCTCTTAAAAGCGCTCCGACGCGAACCCCTCGAACGACCGCCCGTGTGGCTCATGCGCCAGGCCGGAAGGTACATGGCGGAATACCGCGCCGTGCGCGAGGGAGTCTCCTTCCTCGAACTGTGCAAACGCCCCAAGCTGTGCGCCGACGTCATGAAGACGGCGGTCGAGCGCATCGGCGTCGACGCGGCGATTATCTTCTCCGATCTGCTCCCGATTCTCGAACCGCTCGGATTCGAGCTCTCCTTTCTGTCCGGCGACGGCCCGAAAATCGCCAATCCGTTCCGCGAGCCCGGCGATCTTGACCGCGTCCGCGAGCTGACCGATCCGTCCCCGCTCGACTTCGTCTATGAGACGGTCGCGGAAACGCGCAAGGCGGTCGCGCCCCTGCCGGTAATCGGCTTCGCGGGCGCGCCCTTTACGCTCGCGGGCTACGCGATCGAAGGGGGAACGAGCCGCAACTTCCTTCGCACAAAGACCTTTATGTACAATCATCCGGACGCGTGGCGCGAACTGCTCGGCCGGCTCGCGCGGTCGGCGGCGCGCTATCTGAACGCGCAAATCGCCGCGGGCGCGCACGTCGTCCAAATCTTCGACAGTTGGGTCGGCTGCCTCGGCGTCGACGATTTCCGGCGCTTCGTTCTGCCCGCGCTCCAAGAGCTGCGCGCCATGCTGACGCCCGGAACCCCCGCGATCTATTTCGGGACCGGCAATCCCGCGCTCCTTTCGTCGTTCGCCGACGTCGGAACCGAATGCGTCGGCGTCGACTGGCGCATACCGATCGAAGACGCGTGGAACGCCGTCGGGCGCGGCAGCGCCATTCAGGGCAATCTCGACCCGACCGTACTGCTCGCCTCCCCCGACGTTGTCCGCCGCGAAGCGACCCGCATCCTCGACGCCGTCGGCGCGAACCCCGGATTCATCTTTAATTTGGGGCACGGAATACATAAAGAAACGCCCGTCGAGAACGTAATTACGCTCGTCGAAACGGTCAAAGCGTGGCGGAAAAAATAATCGGAACGCAAACGGCCGGCGGCGTCTTTCCAGCCGCCGGCTCAAATAAGCCTCTCTCCCGGCAAAGAAGTTTTTTTCAGGCTCTCTAACTTGCGCCGCGCTCTCCCGGACGCTACAATCAGGCAAAACGCGAAGTTCGCTCTCGCCGAACCGCGATTCAGAAGCGTCAGTAAATGCGTTGGAGCAGCCATGTCCACAGCTAAGTTACGTTATACGTTTATCGCGTCGCTCGCGCTCGCCGCGGCGGCGTTCTTCGGCAGTTTCGCGGCCGCGCAGGACGAGCCGACGTCCGGATTCCGCGCCCGGATAGAAAACGACTGGGCGCGGCAGGAGGCGACCCAAGGCCGCGAGCTGAGCTCGCCCGACGCGCTCGCCGAATTAATCGAACGGTCCGAAGCGCTCGCCGACCGGCTCGACGAAGAGTCGCTCGTCGACGCCGAGACGCTCGCCGCGTTCCGCGCAAAAATCGCCGAAACGCAAAAGTTCATGGACTCGAATCCCGGCGGCGCGGATCAAATCGCCGACGCGTACCGCGCGCTCCGCTGGTCCTCGCGCGGCACGATCTTCGCAAATTCGCTCATTAAAGGATCTCCGATTATCTTCGAGAAAGCGAACCGGTTCGGATTCCAGATCCTACAGGAATATCTCTCCTACTACGAGCGCTACTCCAATCAGCACGGGGGCGGCATTTTCCGGCTCGAGAATCCCGGCTATTCCTTTAAGACGACGGAGCTTACCGCCGATTTCCCGCGCGGGCTGTTCGTGACGCCGAGTCTGTCGTACGACGCCAAAACGCTCTATTTCGCGTTCGCCGATTTCTCGAAAGTTCAGGATCCCGATCCGGACGCGCCGATTCTCAACGCGTACTATCTCGCGCAGGGCGGCGACGCGACCGAGCAGGTCGCACAGTTCCTCAAAGAGCCGGAAGGGAAATACTGCCTCTACAGTATGAATCTGGAAACGGGCGAATCGAAAAAGCTCACCGACGGCCCCTGGGACGACTTCGACCCGACGCTCCTCCCCGACGGCAGTCTGGCGTTCATGTCGACGCGCCGCGGAGGATTCGCGCGCTGCAATCAGAGCTGGGAGCCGATTATGGTCTCCACGCTCCATAAGCTCACGCCCGAAGGGAAAGTACGCCGGCTCTCGTGGCACGAAACGAACGAGTGGACGCCCTCGGTCCTCGACGACGGCCGCATTCTCTATACCCGGTGGGACTACGTCGACCGCAACGCCGCGCGATTCCAAGGGTTGTGGCTCACGAATCCGGACGGAACCGGCGCCGTCGCCCTGTTCGGAAACTACACGGAAAGCCCGGTCGCGTGCATTCAGGCGCGTCCCATTCCCAACTCGAATAAGATCGTCTTTATCGCGACCGCGCACCATACCGCCGTCGGCGGCTCAATCGTCGTTCTCGATCCGACCAAAGTCAAGTACGATCCCGAAACCGGCCAAGACTTGCCCGACTCCATCGAGCGCATAACGCCGGAAATTCCGTTCCCGGAAACGCCGAACGAAGAGACCGGCGAAATGAATTTGCCCGACCAGTATTATTACGGCCCCACGCCCCTATCCGAAGATTTCTTCCTCGTCTCGTACAGCTACGAGCCCTCCAACGGCTACCTCACGACCAACGGCGCCCTCACGGCCGATACGGTCGGAAGCGGAAAGCTCGGGCTCTACTACCGCGACCGGTTCGGCAACTTAGAGCTCCTCTTCGACGACGAAAAATACAGCTGCCGGTATCCGCTCCCGCTCCGCGAACGCGAGACGGTCCCCGCGATCGTGCCGTCCCAGCTCCAAGACGAATCCCTTTCCGACGTCGACGCCATAGCGAGCGACGAAAGCGAAGGAAAAGACGAGACCGGAACGTTCACCCTCTTCGACGTCAAAGAGTCGCTCTGGCCGTTCCCGAACGACCGCAAAATCAAAGAGCTGCGCGTCTATCAGCTGCTGCCGAAATTCCCGTCGCATCAGGGCCACGTTCCGAAGGTCGGGCACGATTACGCGGGCAACGCGCGGCTCTATCTCGGCTCGGTTCCGGTCGAAGAGGACGGGAGCGCCTACTTTACCGCGCCCGCGAGAAAGCCGCTCTATTTCCAGGCGGTCGACGAGTCCGGACGCGCCGTTCAGACAATGCTCAGCGAAGTCTACCTGCAGCCGGGCGAAAACCGCGGCTGCGTCGGATGCCACGAACAGCAGCAGACGACCTTCTCCAATTCGGAAAAGCGGGTCGCCGCCGCGCTGCGCGCCCCCTCGGCGCTCAAGCCCGGCCCGGAAGGGACGAAGCCGTTCAGTTATCCGATTCTCGTTCAGCCGATTCTCGATAAGAAGTGCGCGACGTGCCATTCGGGCGAAGAAGCGTCCCCCGAGCCGGTTCTCACCGGAGAGCCGGAAGACGGCTTCACCGTCTCGTATAACAACTTGCGGCCCTACTTGAGATGGTACGAATGGCTTGGCAGTTCGATTCGTCAAGTCGTGTCCGTACCCGGCGAATGCGGCGCCGACATGTCGCGCCTCGCGGAGATTATCGACGGAGATTATCACCGCGACGTCGCCAAGCTGACCGACGAAGAACGCAGACTGCTCTACTTCTGGATGGACTCGAACGTGCCGTTCTACGGCGTTTACGACCCGGAAGAACAGGCGCGCCAGCTCAACGGCGAGAAGATCGACCCGCCGAAACTGCAGTAACCGCGCCGAACCACGCCGCATAAAACGGCAAAACCCCGCCGCGAACGCTCTGTCCGCGGCGGGGTTTTCTTTTGCGGCGCGACGGGTTATGAATCAGCGATTGCGCCAGAAACTCGGAACGAAGAGCGAAAGAACCGTCCAGATTTCAAGACGGCCGAGCAGCATTCCCCACGAGAAAACAAACTTCGTCGGATCCGACAGCTCGCCGTAATTCTCGAACGAACCGAGCGCGCCGAACGCCGGCCCGACGTTCGCGAACATGGAGACGGACGCGACGTAAAGATCCGCCACCTTCTCGACTTGCGATTCTCCGCGCGCCAGCCATATCAAGTCGGGCTCGTAGGCGGCGACGAGCGCCGTCATAACAAAGACGAGCGCCGCCATAACGAAAATGTACGTAACCGCCGAATGCAGCGTGTCTTTATCGACGTTCTCGCCGTCGACGCGCGTAACCCTCACGACGTTCGGACTGAACTTCTCGGCAAGGCTCTGGAAAAAGACTTTGAACGCGAGAAGAACCCGAAAGACCTTCGCGCCCCCCGCCGTGCTCCCGGAACAGCCGCCGATAAACATGAGAACGATTAACGCTATGAGCGTGCTCGCGTTCCATAATTCGTACCGATCGGTCGCGAAGCCCGCCCCCGTAGCGAGCGAAACAACCTGAAACGCCGCGCGAACGACCGCGGAGCCGAGCCCCGACTTTTCCGCAGACGTATTGACCGTGACCTTCGGACGCCGGTTTATCGTTTGGGGATCCTCCGACCCGTCGTTGAACTGCGTCCTATCGATATGGCCGACGACGTCAAACGCCTCCCCTTTCGCGACCGCGGGCGCCGGGCTCGTGCGGAAGTCGCCCTTCCACATGCCGAAACCGACCGCGATAACGACGCCCGCCAAAAGAAGACCGACGTAAAGGCGCCATTCGGAATCGTGAAACAGCTTGCCCGGCTGCTTCATAATAACCCAGTACAGAAGCCAATAGTTCGTGCCCGACACGACCATAAAGAAGATCAGCGCGCACTCGATCGCGACCGCGTGCGCGCCCGGTTCGGCGAACAGATAGGCGACGCTCGCGTTATGGGAGCTGAACCCGCCGAGCGCAACGACGGAAAACGCGTGCGATATCGCGTCAAAGGCCGTCATGCCCAGGAGTTTGAGAATAATAAAACTGGCGAGCGTGAGCGCTAAATAGATCTGAAAGATCATAAACGCGAGCGAGCGCATCTTGGCGATCGGAACGTTACCCGCCGTCATATGCTCCAGCTTCATGACGGTCTTTCCGCTCATGCCGTGCCCCAGGAGCACGACGAACAGGCACATAACGCCCAAGCCGCCCAGGAAGTGGGTCGTCGCGCGCCAGAAGAGAATCGAACGGGGAAGAGCCCGCGTATCCTCGAGTTCCGAGAAGACGGTCGCGCCGGTCGTCGTCATGCCGGACGCCGATTCAAAGAGCGCGTCGCATACCGACATAGGCTCGCCGGGCCCACGGTCGACCTTCGCGAAAAGATACGGGAGCGCGCCGATAACTATCGCCAGAATCCAGCTGGAAGCGACGATAACGATCGCCTCTTTCCGAAAGAGCTTTTCGCGGTCGGCGCCGCGTCCGAAAAAGAAAAAGACGGCCCCGGCGAGAAACGCCAGAGAGCTGCTCATAATAAGCCCGAACGCGCCGCGCGTCTCTTCAGGGCCGCCTCCGAACGCAGGCAGTCCCCACGGGAGGCAAAGGAGCATGCACACGCCCAGAATAATGGCGATCGCGCCGAGCGAGGAGCAAATGATTTTATAGTTCATATCTGTTTGCGGGAACGGACCGACAGAACCGGAACGTCAGACGCGCCGGCGCGTTATCGCGTTCCCTTCCAATCGGGTAAGAACGCCCTTAAATTCCAACGCCACAATAAGCCCGAGCGCGCGCGAAACGGGCAGTCCGGACTTGCGCGCGACGTCGTCGATCGGGAGCGTTTGACCGTCGATTATTTCCAAAATTTTGATCTCGTCGGGGGACGCGTTTTCCGGAACCGGCGCGAGCCGTTCCTCTTTCGGCGCTTCCGGAGCGCTTTCGGCGACGCGGGGCTCACGAACGTTCTCCTGCGCGCCGCGTTCGCGTTTCTTCGGCGGACGCGCAATCGTCGCGATCGACGCGCTCGAGATTCCGAGCGTGCCCGGCGCGGCGTCCTCGGCGGCGCGACGCGGCGCGCGTCTCGGCGCCGGGACCTCGTAAGGCGCGATCGCGTGAATGATATCGTCGACCGACTCGACCAGGCACGCGCCCTCGCGCAAAAGCTGATGGCAGCCGCGCGACGTCGGCGCGTCGACTCGGCCCGGCACCGCAAAGACGTCCCGATTCTGATCGAGCGCGTTGCGCGCCGTAATGAGCGAGCCGCCCTTTTCGCCCGACTCCACGACGAGAACGCCGATCGCAAGCCCGCTGATAATGCGGTTGCGCGCCGGAAAATTGCCGCGCATCGGGCTCGTCAGAGGCCCGTATTCGCTCACAAGCGCGCCCGAATTCATAACGCGGCCCGCCAGATCCTCGTGTTCCTGAGGATAGATGCGAACGACTCCGCCTCCAAGCACGGCGATCGTGCGCCCTTTCGCGTCGAGCGCGCCGCGATGGCTCGCCCCGTCGATTCCGAGCGCAAGGCCGCTCACGACGGTAAAGCCCGCGTCGACAAGCTCATGCGCAAGCCGCGTCGCCTGCGCGCGCCCGTACGGGGTCGGCGTCCGCGTCCCGACCATGGCGATCGCGTGATAATCTTCCGGGCGCAGTTCGCCGCGCACGTAGAGAATCCGCGGGGGCGTGGCGATATCGAGGAGCCGGGCCGGATAGCGCGTGTCGTTGAGCGAGAGAATCGCGACGTCGTTGGCGACGCAAAATTTAACGAGGCTCTCGACGTCGAACGTCGAACGCGCGAGCGCTATTTTGCGCGCCAGAACGGGCCCGACCTTTTCGACGCGCGCCAAATCGCTCTCGTGCGCGTCGAGAACCGCGCCCGCGGAACCGAAATACTCGACGAGACGAAACGCCGTAAGGGGCCCTACTCCGTCGACCGACGCGAGCGTTATCTCGTCGGCAAGCTCGTCGGGCGAATATTCGCGCCGGGGCGCGTCGGAGTCCGCGCCGTATTCCGCGCCGCGGCCGTCTTCCGACCCGTCGTCGTTCCAGAGCCTTCCCGAATATCCTTCGCCGCTCACGCTAACCTCGTTCGAACCGCCTTAATTCCTACTTGCCAGACGCGCCAAAAGTCAACGCTGGCGCGCGTATATGTTCCCCGATATTGTATGGTTCGGACGCGCCTTTTCAACCCCCCCGGCGGCGCGCCGCCGCGCGCAAAAAAAGAACAGGACGCTCGCGCGGACACGCGATACGCCCTGTTCTTTTGATTCTGCCGGACCGCGCAATAAAACGCGCCGGGAAAGAACGCCTTTCCTGAAACTGCCTAAGAGATTCGCTCGCCGGAATCCCCAGAGGCTCAGACAAATTCGGGACTTCGGTTCTTCAACTGCTGCTGGAGTCTGCTGATAATCGCGCTGTGCATCTGACTGACGCGGCTCTCGCTCAGATCGAGCGTCGCGCCAACTTCTTTCATCGTCATTTCTTCGTAATAATACAGAATGAGAATCATTCGCTCGTTGCGGCTCAGTCCTTTGGTTACCATTCGGATAATATCGGAGCGCTGCATGCGGGAGGTCGGATCTTCGCCCCGTTCGTCCTCGATCAAATCGATCTCGCTCACGTCTTTCGAGCCGTCGGTTTCAAACCATTTCTTATTCAGACTGACAAGCCCCGCCGCGTTCGCGTCGCTCATAACGCGCGAGAGCTCCGCCTTGTCGACTTTAAGATGCTCCGCGAGCTCGTCCTGCGTCGGCATGCGGCCCAGGCGCTCCGACAGTTCTTTATTCGCTTCCGAAAGTTTCCGCGCGCGCGACCGGACAAGACGCGGAACCCAGTCCATCTTGCGCAGCTCGTCGAGCATCGCGCCCCGGATGCGAGGAACGCAGTACGTCTCGAATTTAACGCCGCGGTCGAGATCAAACGCGTCGATCGCGTCCATAAGACCGAAGACGCCGGCGGAGGTAAGGTCGTCGAGATCGACTTCGTCGGGAAGCCGGGACCATACGCGCTCGGCATGATAGCGCACAAGAGGCAAATACTGCTCTATCAGCGCGTTGCGCAACTCTGTATTCGAACGATCGGCAATAAAGTCTTTCCACGTCTGGGCGATGGCTTCAGGACTAGACTGCGTGGCGACCATAATTTCCTCCATGAAATTAATGCAAATATAGACAAGGCTCGTCTATAAACGCCCTTCTCGCGCCTAAATTCGCGATAAGGATCGACGGTTCTTCAAGTGCAATAAGTCAATAGCGGGGGCGGCAAACGATCCCGACTCCGGCCGAAGCGCGGCCGTAAACGCGCGTTCCGGCGCGCCGTGAATCGCTTATCCGTCGATACGTACTCCCCCGCGCTCGCGCGTTCCATTCGGAGCGCGGGCTTCGACGCCGTTCCGGGACGGGGCGCGTACGTTCGCTGCGCGCGCCCTCCGTCCAAGCCGCGGCTCAAAGGAAACCGCGGCCCTGTTCAGGCGTTCCGCCGGACAGACCGAGCAAACTCATTCGGTTTTTTCGGCGCAAACCCTGATATCTTTAATATCGGATTATTCCGTTTTATCCTTAACGGTTTTCAGTAAAAAGCCGAACTTTTACGCAAGAAAACGGATAAAACAGCCGCACGCCGGCGCCGCGTTCAGAGCGTGAAAAAACGCGGGCGCCGAACAAAGTCGACGCCCGCGCTTCCAACCAACCAATCCAACATGGAGTCCGCTGAAGACGAGAGACAAGAATACTGTTTTTTGACGCCGTTAACGCCGCTGAGTCTGCGGCGCCTGCTGCGTCCCCGGAGCCTGAGGCGCGCCGGGAATCTGCTTCGGCTTGGGAATCGCCACGATCGCGCGCGGAGACTGGCGCTGGCTCGGATCGCGCGTCGTTACCGTAACGGAAATCACCCCGTTCGCGTCCGCCGCGCCGGTCGCCGTCGTCGTCGGGTTCCCGTTGGCGTCGACGCCCGGCTGAAGATTCGCGTTCGGCGCCGTCGGATCGTGAACGGCGTCCGGATTCGGCGCTTCCAGATCGGGCGCGCGGTTCGGGTCCGCGTTCGGATTCGCCGACGGGCTCGCGTTCGGCGCCTCGGACGACGCCGTCGCAGGATCGCACGGCGGAACGGTCGTATTCGGATCGCACGGCGCGATCGGGGTTCCGTCGGCGCTCGCGGCATTCGCGGCGCTCTTATCGCCGGCGGGCTTGTCGATCGGCTCCAGCACGCGAATGAGAATCGGCGCCCACACGACGCGCGAAATCTCCTGCACGTTCCCGTCGATTATGCGCCGTTCGACGACGCGGCGCGGCTCGATTCCGCGCTCGTAATGATACCGGTACGTTTTGCCGTCGGTCCCAAAGACGGTCCCCACTTCCGTCGCGGTCTTCCAGAGATCGCGTTTGTTCGAGAAGTCGGGATTGGAACCGCCCGAAAGGGATTCTTCCGGAATCTGGCGGATCGTCGGAGCCATAAAGGAATTGTACGGCTGAAGCCAGGTCGTACGCTCGCTCGGCGTCCCCCATATGAGCGCGCCGTTCCCGACGTCGTTCAACATGGGCGAACCGCCGTCCGCGAAAAGAGCCCCGCACGCCGAAAAGAAAAGCCCGAACGTAAGAAAAACGCGCCAAACGCCATGGCGCGCGGCAGGTCGGACCGGCGGGCAAATAAGATGCGTCATTTGCTTATCCAAACTATATAAATCGCCTATTTTGACTCGCGTCGAGACAAAAAAAGCGCATGCGATCAAAAGGATCATGCGAACAGGAAGAGCGTCTCCCGCTCCCCTATCTCTATAAAATATTCCAAATTATAAAGAATTCAAGGTTTATTTAATAAAACAAAACAAGAAAGATAAACAAAGATTGTTAAAATTTCATAAAAGAACGGTTATAGCGGTTATTCTAACGCCAGTCCCGCCGACGCGCCAAAGGCGGATTCGCGCCGGCAATAAAAAAAGCCGCCGGGAAGAATCCCAGCGGCCGTTCGTATACGGAAAAACTAAGCCGGAAGCGCTATTCCTGAGCGGAAACGGCTTCCTTTTCGGACTCGGTCAGCGATTCGACCGCCTCGGCCGCCGCTTCGGCTTCCGCGCTCGGCGCCTTCTCTTCTACCGGGTCGTCAAGCCGGATATAAGAATTCGACGGTTTCGCGTCGAAGAGCGGTTTCACGTCGAGGCCCAGGACCTTAACGGCGCCCCAAATAATCAGGACGATCCAGAAGATCCACAGGAACGTCGCGGTAAACGAAAACCGCGAACGCGTCCCTTTCCTGTTCTTAGTATGCCACGTTTCTTCGCAGAATTTGCACTTCATCTTGGAGCGCGGAATATACCGCACCCAAGTTCGACCGCAGCGAGGGCAAACGTAGTAGTACTTTTTCATTTTCGATCGCGGCGCCCGCGGAGGCAGGCGAAATAACGTTTACGGTAAAACAGCGTATGAGGGGTCGAACTCGGTTCAACGCGGACATGCGCGACGGCGTCCTCCGTCCAAGTTGTTGTTAAACAAAAGGACAGAGGCATTCTACAATATTAATGATTCGGCGTCAAATGCAAAGGGGCTCTTTTAAAAAATTTAAATCGTTCGCCCCGTCGGGGTCAACCGGCGCTCGGCGTCTGACGCAACCCGTTATTATACGGCAGGTTATTAAACGGCGGGCCGAAAGGCGACAAATCATGCCGAACGGCGGTAAATAATAATTCGCGCCTTTGCGTCCAAAATTGTACGCGGGCCGCGCGCGAAATGCAAGCGGCGTTTCAGTTTTTTTCAATAAGGAACCGTTCGGCGTCGAGCGCCGCGCGCGCGCCGTCCCCGGCCGCGACAATCGCCTGGCGGTAGCGCTCGTCGGCGACGTCCCCCGCCGCAAAGACGCCTTCCACGCTCGTATTCGTCTGGAAAGGAACCGTCCGCTTAATCGAGCCGTGTTCCGTGAGCTCCAGCGCGCCGCCGAGAAACGCGACGTTCGGGCGCCGCCCGATCGCGACAAACACGCCCGACGCCTCGACTTCGAGCGCCGGCTCCTCCGGTTTGCGCGTACTCGCGAGCCGCACGCCCGTCACGCCCTCGGCGTCGGTCCCAAGAATCTCCGCCGGAACCCGGCTCCAGAGGAACTCGATCTTCGGATTCCTTTGCGCGCGTTCGGCGGCCGCTTTCGACGCGCGCAGCTCGTCGCGCCGGTGCGCCACGTAGACCTTGCTCGCGAATTTCGTGAGATATTCCGCGTCTTCGAGCGCCGTGTCCCCGCCCCCGATAACGACGATCGGCCGATTCAGGAACCGCGGGGCCGCTCCGTCGCAGACCGCGCACGCGCTCACGCCGTTGTTCTTAAACCGCTCTTCCGACGGCAGGCCGAGCCAGCGCGCCGACGCGCCCGTGGCCACAATAACCGACCGCGCGAGAACCGTCTCTCCATTGGAGACCGACAGCGCGAACGGGCGTTTGCCAAAATCGACGCTCACGACGTCTTCGTCGACCGTCCGCGCTCCGAAATTGAGAGCCTGCTTGCGCATAAGCTCAATGAGCGCCGCGCCGTAGATTCCGATCTTTTCCCCCGGCGCGCCGAGTCCTTCGGGCGGTATCGCGTACGAACGTTCTTCGTCGATCGCCGACTGAATATAGCCGCCGAGCTCCCCGACCGGAAAGCCCGGATAATTCTCGACGACCGTCGTCGTCGCGAGCTGACCCATCGGAAGCGTTCCCGCCTCCTGATTCTCCGGCGTGAGCGCCCCTTCGATCACGAGCGGCTTGAGCGCGGCGCGCGCCGCGTAAATGGCCGCCGTCCAGCCTGCCGGCCCGCTCCCGATAATGACGACGTTCTCTAGCGCCGCGGTCTTCGTCTCTTCCATCGCTGCTCCTCGAGCGCCGCTCGGTTGGGAAATAGGAAAAGCCCCAACGGCAGGCTCGTTCCTGCCGTTCGAGGCTTCTTATAAAGCGTTTCCTCTTCTATCGGGAAGAAAACGCGTTTTCTTGCGTCTTTTTGAAAAATAACTCAACGTTGGCTCGGGGGCGCGAATTGGAGCGGCAAACCGTCGTCTTCAAACGCGCTTCCGGTCATGCTTCCGGCGGCGGACGCCGCGCGTTTCGGCGAGGACGGACGGTTGATCGAGCTGGGCAGCTCTTCGACCGCTTCGCCCGACGCTTCGGCGCTCAGATTCATCTGCTTGGGCTCTTCTCCGCGGTAGGCGTTCGCGGTCTCCGGGCGGTATCCGTATCCGGTCGTCTGGCCGGCGCCCGTCTGTCCGCCGCCGGCGCAGTTCGGCTGGCCGTTGCAGTTGGGAACGTCGCACGTCGGCTGCGGCGCGCAGCTCGGAACCGCGCACGTCTGCTGAGGCGCGCAGCTCGGAACGCCGCACTCGCTCATGCCGGCCGCGCCGTAGGTCCCGTCCTGAACGAAGGACGCCGCGCCAGCGTAACCGCCCCCTTGCAGGTAGGCCGTCTGATCGATCGCGCCCATCGGAGCGAATCCGTCGACCCCGATGACCGTCGCGCCCGGCATATTCGCGTACTGGACGTATTCCGCGCTCGTTCCGTTGGCGCGCGGGCCGCGCTTGGGCGAGAACTTACTGAAGAAGGAGTCGAGCGACCAGCGAATGCGCGACGTCTGAGCCTTCATTTTGCCGGCGACGTCCCCGCGCCCGCTGAGGAACCCTTTCGTTTCCGGAACGACGCCGGAGTAGCCGCCGTTGGCGTACGCGTTGGCGAACGCGCTGAGCTCGTCGTTCGCGCGCTGCGCCGCGTTCCGGTTCGCGAGCTCCGTCTCGTAGACCGCGCGGGTTCGCGCGTCCATGAAGTCCGTGTCGGCGGCCGGGTTATAGTAGTTCCGTTCGCGAATGCACGAGCCCGCGGGCGTCTGACGGTAGAGCGGCGAGTTCACGCCGCCGCTCGGCGATTTCGTCTGCCAGCCGAATTTCTCCGACAGGGTTCCGCCCTTGCTCGTCGTCTTATCCCAGATGAGCGAGCTCGGCTTGTGCGCGATCTTATTTGAGAAGACGCGCGCGTCGTCGAAGATCGGATAGAGCTTTTCGGTCAGTTCTTCGGCGTTCGATACGATCTTGCGGATATCGGACGCGAGCTGCTTGTCGGTCAGAAGCCCGACCGGCGTGTCCCCGTCCGCCCCTTCGATCTGGCCGCCGAGCGTCTCCGCGAGCTGCGAGATATTTCTGAGCGCGACTTTCGCTTCGTCGATCGCCCCTTTGAGTTCGGCCGCGCCCTCGTTGACGGACGTCATAATCTCCGGGCCCTGCTTCGCCAGGTCCTTAGTGAACGTGTCGAGGCTCATGAGGTTCTGGTCGGCGAGCGCGAGCGTTTTGTGCGCGCCGTCGAGCGTCGATTTGAGTTCGTCGGTCACGCCCCCCGCCTTATCCATGAACTGGTCGGCTTTCGAGGACATGCTCTCGACGTTCGCGAGAATCTGCGGTATGCGGTCGGCCGTCTCCGTAATCTTCGCTTTGAGATCCGCGTCGGTTACGACGTCGTTCATGTTCGCGGCCAGACTGCGGACCGTTTCGAGCGTCTCTTTGAGTTCCGTAAAGACGCCCTTGAGGCGCTCGCTCTTCTCCTGAATCGAATCGTCGTCCCCCAGGAACGCGTTCGCTTTCTGCATGAATTCCGCGACGCCCGCGGTCGCGCTGTTGACGTTCTGAAGCGCCGCGCCCAGATCCCCTTCCAGATTGCTGACCGTGTTCATGAGGTCGCCCGCCTTCGTACTCGCGATGACGGTTTTGTCTTTGACCGGCTTGACTTCCCCGACGTAATTCGGATTGTCGATGATTTCGATCGACGCGTCGCCCATGAGCGTCCGCGTAATCCGCGCCATCTCGTTCGAGTAAATCGTCGCTTCCGGCTGAAGTTCAAATTTGACGCTGACCACCGATTGGCCCGGTTCGTCTTTAAGCCGGACGTCGTAAACGCGCCCGATCCGGACCCCGTTCTTAAGAACGAGAGAGTTCGTATTGATGCCCGCGCCGTCTTTAAAGTGAATCTCGAGTTGCGGACCGCCCTTCCTGCCGATAAAGGGGCCCCCCTTGCCCGAATGGAACATGAGCGTCATCACGAAAACGCCGGCAATAATACCTATTACCATCATTCCGATGAAAAATTCCATTCTTCGATTGTTCATAGCTAAGGCTCCTTCCGGCGCGGCACGCCGGAACAGAAGAGTGCAAGCGTAATTCGGCGCGTCGCGAAACAAGCGGACAAGAGACGCGCGGCAAACTCGCGTTTGCTGAATTTCAAGTGTTAAAAAGCGGCTCGGCAAGCGAGACGGTTTAAGAGGCGGCCAGACGCGGTCCGGCCGCGACCCTCAATTAGCAGTATCGGCTATTCTGAGAATTCTGTTTAGAGAAAATTTAACGATTATTCTTTTTTTTATAATTCGCGCATCCGGTCGCCCGCTTCTCCGCGGACGAACTGCAAAACGCGTTTATCCCCGCAGCGTTCGATTTCGTCGGGCGTCCCGTCGAAGATAATCTGCGGCTCGTCGGGCCTGAGCCGCGCGTTCGGATAGAGCATAACGAGCCGGTTGGCGACCGAACACGCCGACTTCATATCGTGCGTAACGAGCGCCGCGGCCACGTGCAGCTTGTCGCGCGCGTGAATCATGAGCTGGTTCACGACGTCGCTCATAATCGGATCGAGCCCGGTCGTCGGCTCGTCGTAGAGCATGAGGTCGGGCTCCATGGCGAGCGCGCGCGCAAACCCGACGCGTTTCCGCATGCCGCCGGAAAGTTCGCTCGGCGTCTTCTTCCAGACGACGTCCGGATTGAGCCCGACTTCTTCCAGAAGCGAACGGACCCGGTCGAGTATCTCGCGGTTGCTCATATCCTTCCGATGCTGACGCAGCGGAAACGCGACGTTCTCGGAGATCGTCAGACTGTCGAAGAGCGCCGCCATCTGAAAGACGAATCCGTACCGCGTGCGCGTTTCCGTGAGCTCCTTGTCGCCGAGCGTCGCGATATCCTTTCCGTCGAAAAGAACGCGCCCTTCGGAAGGCGAGATGAGCCCGATCATATTCTTAAGAAAGACCGTCTTGCCGCAGCCGCTCTCGCCGATAATCGCGATCGTTTCGCCGCGGCGGATCGTTAAGTTAATATCGCGCAGAATCGTGTGCCCGCCCAAAACGACGGTCAAATTCTCAACCTGCAGAAGCGGACGACGCCGGCGCAGAATCTTCTTCGTGCCGTCGCTCGCGATAAAGACGCTCCCTTCGATCGAAGGATTCGGCGCCGCGGGGGTCTGATTTGAAGGTCGTTTATCCATGTCTAAATATTCCTGCCTGACCGGCCTGGCGCGTCAGTTGAGCTTCGCGATCGCCTCAATTACGACGTCGAGCATGAGATCGAGGAAAAGAATCGAAACGAACGAGAGAACGAACGAGCTCGTCGCCGCCTTGCCGACCCCTTCCGCGCCGGCCCCGCAGCGAAAGCCCTGATGACAGCAGATCAGCGCGATCGCCGCCCCGAAAAAGACCGTCTTCGACATGCCCGCGAATATCTCGAAAAGATCGACCGAACGGCGCGACCAATCCCAATAGTAGCTCCAGTCGACCTGGAGGAGCCCGATGCTCAGCACGGCGCCCCCGATCATGCCAAGAAGGTCCGCGAAAAGCGTAAGGCCCGGAATGAGAATGAGGCACGCCACAAAGCGCGGAACGACGAGATAATGGATCGGATTGACCCCCATGCTCGAGAGCGCGTCGATCTGTTCCGTAACGCGCATCGTGCCAAGCTCCGCCGCGATCGAGCTCCCGACCCGGCCCGCGAGCATCGTCGCCGCGAGAACGGGGCCGAGCTCTTTAACGAGCGAAAGATTGATCGCCGCCCCTATGTGCGACTCCAAACCGATAAGCTTGAACTGAGGGTACGTCTGAATCGCGAGAACCATCCCGATAAACGCGCCCGTGAGCATAACGACCGGGAGACTGAGAACCCCGATATTGTAGAAACACGACGTCAGACCGTCGCGGCGCGGAGGCTTCGCGAAAAGCCAGAAAAGCGTCGAAAGCGAAAAGACCGCGAGATTCCCCGCGTAGACGCAGTAATCCGCGATCCAGCGGCCAATAGAGCCGACGTAGGAGGTGAATTTCTCCCAAAACGTCGTCTCTTCGATTGAAATCGTCTTCTTTTCAAACATTGGGGCGCTCTGCTCTCGTTTACCGGTACGGCGCGCGCAAGACGCGCAAAATTCTGTGAAAAGCGCGCTCAAAGACGCGGTAAACGCCAGAGCGCGGACAAAAAAATCGGTCAATCATTCCTATCGGCCAAAATAATCTCATACATTAAGAACAAACAGCAAAATTTAAAAAACCGTTAAAATCTACCAAAATTACCGAAGCGTCCGTGGAGGTCAAAAGACGCCTTGCGCTAAAGAAAAGGAATCGCTACCATAAGCCCCTGCGCGTTAGATTCAGACGCTCCGTCCCGGCCGCGCGCCGAGGACGGCGTTTCGCGGAACCAATCGGGAAATGCGATACAACTCACACTTCCCAAAAAACCGAAATTTTCAGAAAAATTTGCTTATTTTACCAAATTTTAGTCGATTTTTTCGTTCCGCGTCCGATAACGACAATACGTCTACGTTCCGGATTGAACCGCGTTCGGCCAAGGACGGTCGGGCCGCTTCGTCCAGTAGACGGGCTCGTTTCAACTTTTCGCATAAGCGTGGGCGAGAGTTTAAATTGTCCAGACAGGGAAGTCATAAGGGAATCGTATCGATGAGATTATCGTTTGAAAAGCCTCTTGTCATTGCGTTGGCGTTTGTCTTTATCGCCGGAACGGCCGGCTGCCAGTCCGGATACAAATT
>CADACS010000045.1:0-656 GCA_902786505.1 uncultured Planctomycetota bacterium
CCACGCGGTTCGTGTTGTCGAAGTCCATCAGCGCGTCCGCCGCCACGCCGCCTGCCGTCGAGGTGATGGTGCAGCGCGTGGGGCCGATGAGCGTCTCCTTGGCGAGGGCCGCGGCCGGCAGCGTGACGGACGCGATGCCGTGTCCGTAGGGACGCTCCAGCGGCATGCGCCACGTGACGTTCTTCCCGTCCGTGTCGATCACGGCCCCCTTCTCGAAGACCGTCGCGCGCGTCAACGACAAAAAGAATAAGATCGGCCAAGTCAATCGCAGCCTGAATCTGCTGTTCGACGTCTTCTGAGAGATCGTCCTTATCGACAATACCAATCCCGCCCGAATCTGTCAGCTCAATGTATCTTGCAGATATTTTGGGAACGTCCGAGCTTCCTTCTTCATCTTCTCCGTCGTCAAAAGAGAATTCGTCCGCTTCGACAAACTCCGCATCGTCTTCGGAATCGCCGTCGCCACTGTCGTGTTCAGAATCTTGTTCGGAGAAATCCGGACCGTCGACGGCGCCTTCCTGATCAATAGGGACGTCTTCGTCGACAAAATCGAGAAGTTCCCCTCCCTCGGAACCGAAAGCGTCTGAATCGTCGTCGCCGTCTTCCGAACGATTGGAAACGACTTCAGGAACCAAATACTTTTCGTCTACGCCCTC
>CADACS010000045.1:661-18441 GCA_902786505.1 uncultured Planctomycetota bacterium
AATCCGATATCCAGAAGGAAAGAGACGCGATCCCGCGTCACGCCAGCCACGGAATCGACAATAGAAACGCGCTCGCCAATGAGCCAATTAAATATACTCGATTTACCAACGTTTGGTCGACCGATAATCGCGACTTTTGCTACGCCCATATCAAATCACACAATCGCTTTCAACAGCGACCGAATCCCTTCTTAGACTCGACGCTTATTTTTTAAGAACAAGAGCAAAGGAGCGACCAGTATTTGCGTGACTAACTTTCAAAAATGTCGTATTTTTAATGGGTTGAGCAGAATTTCTTACTACGTTAATCGGACATTCGTCAGCCACGGAATCGCAGTTGCGCGTCGGAGGAATAACCCCTTTATCTACCGCCAGCAGCGACGCGGCCAATTCGACCGCGCCGGCGCCGCTCCCAAGATTGCCAAAATTGCCCGCCGCGCTGAAAACGGGAACGTCGCCTAGTGTTTTTGCCAAACCTTGAGCTTCCAGCTTATCGTCGTCAACGCCGAGAGCGTTCGCATTAACGTGTCCGACGTCTTCTGGACTGCAATCAGCAGATTTCAAAGCCAAACAAACGGATTTCTCTACCGCTTCCTGCTGAATGCCAAAGGTGGCGGTTGGACAAACGAACTCGGCAAATCCCAAAACGGTAGCCAAGGGCTTCGCACCTCGCGCCAAAGCAAACTCTTTACTTTCCAGAACGATGGCGGCGGCGCCTTCGCCCACAACAGTCCCGCAACGTTCCGCGTCAAAAGGACGAGGAATAGACTCGGGCTTATCCGTCCAAGGCGCTAGAGAATAGGCTCCGGCACGCGCCAAAACCGTCGGATTAATCTTATTGCCAGCCCCGCCCGCAACAATAACGTCGGCAGCGCCGCGCTCTATGATACGGCACGCTTCCATAATGGCCGCAAGACTGGAACCGCGATCCAACGTCGTCGTATTGTTCGGTCCGCGCGCGTCAAGAGCAATCGCAATATGACTTGCCACCATATTCGGGAGGTACTTCAGCATCCAAAGCGGCATGATATTGTGCATCGAGGCGTCGCCCCAAGTAGAAAAATCATGCTTTCCGTTTTTGACGCCGACGCGAAACGCGTCTTTAAGGTACTCCAATTCCAAACCGATCAAATCGCAGCCAAAAACACATCCGATCCGTTCAGGATCGACGGACCGCGAATCGCCCTCAAGAACAAGGCCGGCGTTGCGGCAGGCAAGGGAAGAGGCGACGACGCCCAACTGAATATCGCGGCTCATAACCTTGATATTCTTCTTCGGCTTAATGAAATCCTTGGGATGGAAGTCTGGGACTTCGCTGCCAATAGGACGCTGTTCCAATTCGGTTTGGCATGAACTCAAATAAGAAACGCCGCTCTTACCTTCAACGAGCGAATTCCAAAAAGAATCAAGTTCAATCCCAATAGGACTAAGAACTCCTAAACCGGTAACAACGACTTCTCTCTTGCTCATAATCGAAACGTACTTGGTAAAGTAAGGAAAAAAAGCGCAAAAGCGCGGTTTTAATCGAAATGAAATTACCGCGCCCAGCGTCAGCCCACGTTTAGCGGCCTTCCTCGAGCCCCTCCGCCTTCGACGTCCCCAGACAAACCACGCGACCCAGGCTGTCGAATGTATATCATTAATGGCAAGGGCTCCCCATAATCCTAAACTAAATCGTCTATTTCTTCAACCCCTGCGACGTTTTTTTTTACCGCGGACGCTTTATTTTAAGAAAGAACATATACTTTATCCACTTTAACAATCGTAAAAAATTTACTTTTTATTCCCAAAACAGCGATTTTTCCGATTATAATAGGTTTATGAGTAATTATAACCTTTCCTTTTGCTTTACTACAAACGGAATCTTTGGATAAAATAATCATGAAATAGAAACCAATCGTCAAAATTGGTGTATAAACAGTAAGGTAAGAGACGGCCGGTTAACCTGACGTTGCAATTCTCAGGGCAACGCGCTTAGGGCTGCAGTTTTGAGCGTTTCAAACCTTTCCCTTTGAGTTACCGTCCCAAACATTTCACAATAACGTTCTCGAATTCAAAGAGCTGTTCAGCAGGGCTGACGCGTCTCTTGCAAGAGAAAAGAACGAGGGTTCGACAATGAAAAATAATTATCTGACGGGATTGATTCTCGCTTTGAGCGCGACAATGGTTATCCCTGCGTTCGCTCAACAGCGCGCTAACTCTTCGCGCCGCGCCCCAAATAGAACGGCCGCAACCGCGTCCACTGCAAAGGAAGCGGAGGCGTCTCAAGCAGACGCGGCTCCCCAACCGCAAGCTCCTCAGGCGCTGACTCCCCCTGCCGGTCCAGGGAACAACGACGCGCCCCGCGGGCCTCGTGGCGGCGGCCGCGCTAACGGTTTTACCCTTTTCGCGGTCCAGATGCAGGCAAGACAGAGCGCGCAAAATGCCGACGGAAAGGTCGATATCAAGAAGTTTTCCTCGGAGTTCATGAAGGCGGCCAAAGAGGCCGACTCCGACGGTAACGGCGTTCTTTCAGCCGACGAACTTCAAGCTCTTGCCGAAAAACTGCGTCCGCAAGGTATGGGCGGTCCTGGAGGACCGGGCGGACCCGGCATGGGCGGTTTTGGCGGGCCCGGCTTTGGAGGGCCGGGTTTCAATCCGCTCGACCAATACAAGACCGAAGACGGCAGAATAGATCTCTCGAAGGTAGGGGCAAACGTTCCTTTTGCCCAGCAGCTCAAAGAAGCAGATAAGGACAACGACGGATTCCTAAACGAGGACGAACAAAAAGCCTATCAGGAACAGATGCAAAATATGTTCCGTAACCGCGGCGACCGCGGCGGCATGGGCCCCGGCAACCGAGGGCGCAACATCCGGAACGACGCGGCCAACGGCGACAACGCCGACTTTTCCCTTCAAGATAGAGGCAGTTTTGATCTGTCAGATTCGAACATGATCGTTCGAGCGCAGGAAGACTCCGCCGCGGCGCCTTCCGGACGCCGCGGACGGAACGACTCTAATCGCGGTTTCCCCGGACGCGGCAATATGACTCCAACCGGTTTTTTTGCGGTCATTACTGAGGCTTCCAGCGAAGAGGGCGAAGTCGATCTCCAAAAGTTGGAACAGGCCCTCAATAAGGCGTTAAATGAAGCTGACAAGGATTCAGACGGATTGCTGGACAACGCCGAATGGGCGACGTTCTCCGGAATGGGCGGTTTCCCCGGCGGGCCCGGCATGGGCGGACCTGGAATGGGCGGTTTCCCCGGAGGCCCCGGTATGCAGGCCGATATGGGGCGCAGGATGCGTTCTTTCGGAATTCTCATGCTCCAGCGCCAGGTAGCGACTGCCGCTCAAACGGAAGACGGAAAAATTGACGTGGCTAAATTCCGTTCGGAATATCTAACACTCCTCAAGGAAGCCGACGAGGATAAAGACGGAACTCTCTCTGCCGACGAGATTCAGAAGATGCAGCAAAAAGCCATGGAATCAATGGGCGGTCCCGGAGGTCCTGGCGGAGGTATGAGAGGTCCTGGCGGTCCTGGCGGACGTTCGTTCAATCCTCTTGATCAGCTAAAAGGCGAGGACGGCAAAGTCGACCTGTCTAAGATTGATTACAACTCGCCGTTCCTTCAGCAGCTCAAAGAATTTGACAAGAACAACGACGGATATCTCGACGCCGACGAACAAAACGCTCTTCAGGAACAGTTTCAGAATATGTTCCGCAACCGCAACGGTCGCGGCGGAATGGGGCCGGGCGTCCGCGGAAACGGCGGCGCTCCCAATCGCAACGGGAATTTTCAGCAACAGGGCGACGAACAAACGTCTACTCTTAGCCCCGACGCTATTGTCCGCGGTCAGGACGACATGAACGGCCAAGCTGGCGGTTTCGGTCCTCCGCAAGGCGAATTTCAGGGTAATTTTGGCGGCCGTCCCGGAAACGGACAGGGGAACTTCGGCGGACGTCAGGGAGAACGTGGAGCGCGTGGCGAACGTGGCGGCCGTCCCGGCGGTATGCCCGGCTTCGGCGGCGGTTTCCCCGGCGGCATGCCAGGCTTTGGCGGCGGTTTCGGTGGATTTGGCGGCGGATTTGGCATGCCCGGAGGCTTCGGCGGTTCTTCTTCAAACGTAGTTCAGAAAGCGGCGTACAAAGCGACGAAAGAAGACGGTTCGTTCGATATTTCCGTTTTCGATAAAGAGCTTGATCTTCTTTTGAAAGACGCCGACAACGAAGACGACGGTTTTCTGGACGCAATGGAACAAGGCGACGCGTTTGGTCGGCCGATTGTCGGCAATCCCGGCATGGGACCTAACGGGCCGCAAGGACGAAACGACGACGGCGACCGCCGTCCCAACGCTCAAAACGGCCCGAGAAACACGAACGGACCGCAGGGACGTAATCGAGAAAATACCGGAATGGAGGATCGCTTCCAGGCGATGCGCGTTCCTACCCCTGACGAAACGTTTGTAGGCGTCGTCGCCAACGAGAGTTTTAAGTTCGCAAAGCCGCGCAAAGAGGGCGAATCGGCGGAAAAAGAACCGATTGAGAGCGACTACGCAATCGGCAAATACGAAGTTCGCAACCGCGAATACAAGGAATTTGTAGACGCCACCTCCCGTAAAGCGCTGCCAAGTCATTGGATTGACGGCACATATCCCAAAGGCGCTAAGAACTGCCCAGTAGTCAACGTGACGCTTAAAGACGCTCAGGATTATTGCGAATGGCTTGCGACAAAATACGAAGGCTGGACTTTCCGCCTTCCAACCGAGGCTGAGTTTGAAAACGCCGCGGCTGGTTCTAAAAAGCTGCGTTATCCTTGGGGCGCCACTTCCGGTTTCACTTACTCAAAAGAGAAGCTGACGACGAACTGCCAATACAACGCAGCCGTCATTGCCGACCTTTTGAGCGAAGACGCCGAAGTAACGATCGACTCCAAAAAATCCAAACTTGCCGACGTCGTAACCATCACCGCTAAGGGAGTTATTTCCAAGGGGTGGCGCGATACCAAAGAAAAGACGGGCTTCACGTATTCCGATCTTTTCAAAGCCAAGGTTAAGGACGGCGGATACCTCGTTCCGGTATACAAGTTTGGCGATAATCAGAGTCCTTACGGCTGCGTCGGCATGGCGGGCAACGCCGCCGAATGGACGTCGACAGAAGTCGACGGTAAATACGCGGTTCGCGGCGGCTCTTGGTACTCTTCTGCGGACGAATGCTCGTCGACGGCACGCGGCGACATGAAGGATCCTTCAAAAGGCGATCCGACGACAGGTTTCCGCGTCGTCGCAGTTCGCGCTCAATGAGTTGTAACACCTAGACTTTTTGCTTTTTAAATGAAAGACGCGCAATTATCCGGCATATGGAAAATTACGCGTCTTTTAATTTTTAAGAAATCAGAGTTACAAGACTCAGACAGACAAAAAATAAAAGTCGACGCTCCAACGAGGTCGGCTTTTATGGTCTTGATTTTAAGACCTGAAGACTCAGGCCCGTTCGCTCTCAAGTTTAGCCACGTATTCTTTAAACTGTTCTTCCGTCGGTTCAAGACCGGCCTTACGATCCTGATTGAACTTATCCTTCAAATTAAGAAGAAAAAGCGCGTAATTAGGGGTAATCGTAGCGACGGCGCGTTCCCAAAATCCCTTGCCATAAAGATGATCCGTTTCATGTTGAACAATACGCGCCTGAAATCCTTTCCAGAAGTAGGTGTGCGGTTGTCCCTGCAGATCGACGGCTTGAAACTTAATCTCCTTTGCGCGCGGAACAATCATGCGAAGGCCCGGATAACTCAGACATCCTTCTTCGCCTTCTTCGACGCCGCCCTTAAGCTTATGGATCGTCGGATTGATGAGAACATACTCCTCGTCTTTGCGTTCACGGTCGCCAGTTTGATTCATAACGATGAGCTGATAGGGCAGATCGACCTGATTGGCGGCCAGCCCAACGCCGGCGTTCTCATACATTAGGTCAAACATCTCGGCGACAATATCGCGAACTTTTTGATCGATTTTGCGAAGGGGTTTACTCTCATACGCGAGCATGGGGTGCGGATATTTTACGATGCGCATTCTAGCATTTCTCCGAGCATTTTGTATAATCACGACTAACGCCGTTCAACGGTCTCACCGCGTTTTATTATACGGAAAAACAGGAAAGCGCCAAGTCTCGACTCTAATGGAAGCCGCACAAGAGGATTCAACCGTGCAAAAACAAAGAACAAATACAGAGTTGCCAGAAACGCTTTCCCGAAGCGAGAAGATTGGACCCGACCGTTCCAGACCTTCCGCGGCTTTTCAGGTTCCCTCTGCGCAGAGGCGTCGCTTTCAAGCGCTGAAGTCTTGGTTTACGTCGGGCGCGGGTTCTGTCGTCTTTCACGCGATAGTTCTCCTCCTTATCTTCCTCGCGTTACGTTCCGGCATGGGATCAGGCACGGCTCGCGGAACCCGTCAAACGGACGACGTAGGCATCGTCTTATCCGAGTCTCAGAAATTGGAACAGGATAAGAAAGACGTGTTAGAAGAAGACAATTCGCGAGTCGAAGAAAGGCAACCGAACGAACTGGAACAGCCGGATCAAACTTCCAACTTGGAGAATGTAGCTCAGCGTCTGCTTCCGTCAAATGAAATCGGGGCGTCCAGCGAAACGGCAAGTTTAACCTCTAAACTTGGAGTAGCTCCCAATACGAGTTCCTCTGCCGGAAACGATGGGCAAACGGTAGGGTTTGGAGACGTCAAAGGTTCAGGAAAAAAATTTGTATACGTATTAGACCGTTCCGACAGCATGAGATGGAAGGGCGGAGCGCCTATGCGTAGAGCCGTTACCGACGCGGTCGCAAGTATCAACAGCCTCGATCCTAAACGCGGCGCCAATAAATTTCAAATCGTCGTCTATAATCACGACGTTGAAACATTTGACGGAGCCGAGGCGCTAATCGACGTTAACCCGGAAAATAAATCGAGAGCCATAAGGTATTTGAAATCTCTTGTGGGCACAGGAGGCACTAAACCGGAAAACGCGTTGGCAAAAGCTATAAAAATGCGCCCAGACGTCGTCTTTTTTCTTACTGACGCCGATGAAGAATTAACGCCTCAAACATTAGAACAAATCAGGGATTGGCGCCGATCATACAAGGTCAAACAGATTTGCGTCGTTGAATTTGGAAAAGCGACGGATCCTAAGAAAAAAACGTTTCGGCAACTTGCCGGCGAGAACAATGGAGTCTACATCTTCAAAGACATAGAATCGCTTTAAAAAAGCCTGTTTCCTTTTTTTCGTTTTTCTATTTTCTCTGTTCCGGATATTGAAAACGCCTTTTTTTTATTGATAATTGTGGGAGTAAACTTCAAGGACTTTCGCGCTGTTCTTTCCGTAATCGGCGGTGAAATCCTCGGTCGCTGCATGCCGCAAATTGGGTTTCTGTTATTCGAAACGTTTCCGAACAATACTGGCGGCAGAACGACGTTGCAAAAGCGTAAAACATTTGTTTAAAAGAGACTTAGGAGATCAAAGTGAAAGCGCGAAGCAAAGCGGCGGTTCATTTGCATTCCCAAACGGCCTTTTTGCAAATAGCCGTATTTACGTTGAGTATCCTTGTCCCCCTGCTCGGAAACACCGTCGCGGCGCAGGACGTATCAGATTCTCAGCCGTCTCAGTCGGCGCCTCCGCCGCTTTCAATGGAGCGAATCTTTGGTTCAGGTTATTTTTCCGCCGAAGACGTCGGTTTGACATGGGCTCCGACTGGCGGCGCGTTTGTATCCAAGGTTCCGTCTCAAGAAGTTGCCGGCGGACAAGACATTGTGACGTCAACGCCCGAAGGCGAGCAAACTACGCTTGTTAGCGCCTCCGAACTAATCCCTAAAAATCAGAACGGTTCAAACGAACAGACAAGACCTATTTCCGCAGAAAGTTTCACAATCTCAGAAGATTCCAACTTGGTCTTGATCTACACTAATTCACGACGCATTTGGCGCAGGAACACTCGCGGCGATTATTGGATTTTGGATCGCGCCAACAAGATATTCCGTAAACTCGGGGGAGATTTTGCGACGCCTTCCTCGTTACAATTTGCAAAGATTTCGCCGGACAATACGCGCGTCGCTTACGTCTTCAAAAACAATCTTTACGCCGAAGACGTCGTCTCAGGCAAAATTGTTCAACTGACCTTCGACGGCGATTCTAACGTCATCAACGGGACATTCGATTGGGTCTATGAGGAAGAATTTGATTGCCGAGACGGGTTTCGCTGGTCTCCTGACGGCAAGAAAATAGCGTTTTGGCGTCTTGATTCGTCTCGTGAACCAGAATTCGTTATGCTTGACGGAGTAGGTCTTTCTACCGTAACAGGCGCTTCGCGAATTGACGTTGCGCAAGTAAACGGAGATTTTCAAAACTTAGTCAAAGAAGACGCGGCCGTTAAGGAAAAGACGTCTATCGACGGTAAAACAGACGACGTCGCAAAGGAGCGGCTTGAGTCGTATCCAACTCTTGTCGCGTTCAAGTATCCTCGTGTCGGATGCGCAAACGCGGAGGTCTCTATTGGAATCGTCTCTCTTCCCGAAACTGGGGACGAGTCGTACGTTGCGAAAGATCATACGGTATTCGTCGACTTCAACGATCCCGACGAGTATTATTTGCCCGGTATGGACTGGTTTAAGGGAGACGGCGGGCTTGTCGTCCAAAAGACCCCGCGTTCGCAACGCGAGTGTTCCACCTATTCAGTCGATCCGGAAACTGGCAAACCGACACTCATGTTCAGCGAGTCTGATCCAGACGGAGCTTGGCAAACGGTTTATCCGATTTATCTGTTGGGCGACGGAGATTCCTTCATACGTATCTCGGAACGCGACGGCTGGCGACGATACTATCTTTCTTCCTTTTCAGACCTTTCCTCATTAAAGCCAATCACGCTTGAGAACGCCGACGCGATAGAATTTGTTTCTTTCGACTACGACGCCGACGGTAAGGTTAACGGAGTCTACTACTACGCGTCTCCAGAAAACGCCGCCCGTCAGTATCTTTATCGCGCGTCTCTCGAAGGCGAGAATTCCCGCGTCCTGATTACCGAAACAGACAACGAAAATACCCCGGTTGCGCCCGAGGAGTTCGGATTCGAACGATGGAGTATTTCAGCTGATTCCAATTGGGCAATTTGCCGCCGTTCCTCTTTTGGCGTTCCTAATCGAATCGATTTAGTTAAACTTGACGGAGTTTCTGCGTCCGTCGTAAAACGCCTCAAGGACAATAAAGCCCTGAAAGATCGCTTAGCGAACGAGCAATTCGGTAAAAGCGAATTCTTCAGCGTTGAAATAAACTCTAAATTTGATTTCGAAGACGACGGGGAAAGCGGCGAGCCAGCCCCAAAAGTCTCTTTGGACGGTTGGATCATGCTCCCGAGAGATTGGGATCCTAACGACCCGAAAAAATATCCGGTTCTTGTCTACGTTTATGGCGAACCGGCCAGTCAAACGGTTCTCGATTCGTGGGGAGGTTCAACCTACCTCTATCATCGCGCTATTGCGGAACGCGGATGTGTTGTTTTGAGCGTCGACAGCCGCGGAACGCCCGCGCCTAAGGGACGTAAATGGCGCAAGTGCATTTATCAAAAGTTTGGCGCGGTCGGCAGAAGCGATCAAGCAAACGCCTTGCGCGAATTCTTGGCGACGAGTCCTTATGCCGCAAAGATTGACAAGACTCGAATTGGCGTCTGGGGATGGAGCGGAGGAGGAACTTCCACTCTGAATCTGATGTTTAATTATCCGGACCTGTACTCCTGCGGAATCTCTATCGCGCCCGTTCCAGACTATCGGAATTACGACACGATCTATCAAGAGCGGTATTCCGGTCTTATTACCGAGGCTCCTGAAAGCTATTCGCTTGGTTCGCCCATCGGGTTTGCTGAAGGCCTGAAAGGGAAGTTGCTTATTATTCACGGCTCCGGCGACGACAACTGCCACTTCCAAACGACGGAAAACTTGATTAACAGGTTGATACGGTTTGGAAAGGACTTTGACGCCTTTGTCTATCCGTTTAGGTCGCACGGAATCTTTGAAGGTCCCGGAACGACTTTGCATTTACGCAAAAAAACGATGAAATTCTGGGAAGAAAACCTTTTGAATCCTTCCTCTGAATCTCGTCCGTGAATCAGTATTTTAAATCCTGCGCCCCGCGGCTTTGTCCCGTTTTCCATTACAACTTGGAACGGGTTCGTGTCGCCGGCGCCTTTATTACATTTAAGGAGCTAATCATGCTGAGCAAAAGCAAGACGTCAGTTTGGCGTCTCACAACCGCCGCGCTCGCGTACGCCTTGGCTCTCGGAGCGTTCCAGTCTCTTGTCAACGCCCAAGACAATATCTCCAAGGTCGTAAACGAGCCCGAGTACTCCTATGCTTGGAGCGCTAACGGTTTTCATGTTGTTGATTTCAGAACGGAGAATCTGATCGCGCCGGAGGGAATTGACGTTCCCAATCCTCGGTTTAGTTGGAAACTCTCCTCACAAGACCTGAATGAATCGCAAAGCGCTTACCAGATTAAAGTCAGCAAAGCGTTTGATTCCGACGAGGTCGTTTGGGATTCGGGCAAGGTTGAATCGGACCAGCAGCTTTACGTCAAGTACGAAGGCAAAGCGCTTGAACCGGCAACCGAATACATGGTTGAACTGAACGTTTGGAACAAGGACGGCAAGAATTCTTCGCAAGTTTACGCGCCTTTCTCCACGGGACTCTTTGCGACCGAAGCGGATCCGAGCCCTTGGAAGGGAAAATGGATCGGGCTTAATCCGAAAACTGAGCCGCCGGTTCCCGCCGATATCTCTAAAGGAAGTTGGATTGCGTTCAAAGACAGCATGAGTCTTCCCGTCGGCACCTCGATTTATCGCAAGACGTTCGAAGTTAAAGATATTGACGGCGTCGTAAACGCCATTGGCAACTTCTCGCTCGATAATCGCGGAGTCGTCTATCTCAACGGTACGAATCTGGGCGGTTCTGACGAATACCAACGTGCGGCGACACGCGATCTTAAACCCGCGCTCCGCGAGGGTAAAAACGTTATTACTCTTCGAGTAGACAACGTAGGCGGCAGTCCGAATCCGGGCGGAGCCATCGGCGCATTCTACGTCGAATATAAAGACGGCAATAAAATCGCTTATCCGACTGACGGCACGTGGAAATCCCTCGAAGCGCTTTCCGAAAGCGACGTAGAATCGGCTATTTCTCCCGATTTCGACGATTCTAAATGGAATAACGCCACTGTCATTCGCAAATTTGGCGAGGAACCTTGGGGCGAAATTGCAACGGCTGCTTTGGAAAAACCGTCTCCTGCGCGCTACCTCGGCAACGTGTACTGGATGAAAAAAGACGTCGGCGTTAAACGCGCGGTTGTCTTTATTTCCGGGCTCGGCTATAACGAGTGCTATCTCAATGGGAACAAACTCGGTTCGCAAGTCTGCGGACCTATGTATACCGAATACGACAAGAGCGTCCCTTATAACACCTACGACGCGACCGATTACCTAAAAGAAGCCAAAGCGCAAGGCTTTGACGACGTTGAAGTCAGCGTTATTCTTGGAAACGGCCGTTATTACGCGCTTCGTATGGACAAGTGCGTCCACTACGGCGATCCCTGTCTCTTGTTCCAAATGCAGGTCGAGTATGAAGACGGCACGAAAGACGTATTCGTAAGCGACGAGACTTGGAAAGGAAACGACGCCGGACCTATCTCGGAAAACAACGACTATGACGGCGAAGTCGCCGACGGACGTAAAGCCAAACTGCTCGCGCCCGATTCTGAAGAATGCAAGTTCGTCAAAGGTTCCGCCCCTCGCTATGCGGAACTTCGTTTCGGCAAGGCTTTCGTTGTCGATCTTCCCTATGACGTCGACGTTGTCGAAGGACCGAAGGGGAAAATGGTTTCGCAGCTCATTCCTCCGATGCGGAACAACTTTGAAATTAAACCTATTTCCATTAAGGAAATGGAGCCCGGACGGTGGATCATTGATTTCGGTCAGAACTTCGTAGGCGTTCCGAAGATCAAAGTTAAAGGCGAGGCGGGAACTCAAATTCAAATTCGTTTCGCTGAAAGCTTAATTCCGGACGGTCCGAAAAAGGGCGAACTTTATGTCGACAACCTTCGCACGGCGAAGGCGCGCGATATATACACGCTCTACGGCGATCCTGACGGTGAAATTTATCAGCCCCGATTCACGCAGCACGGCGGACGTTACGCTGAATTAATCGGTTTCCCCGGCGTTCCGACTCTTGATACCGTTACGGGGTACACCGTTACTACTGACCTTCCGCAAATCGGATTCTTCGAGACTTCGAATCCTACGATTTCCCAAATCTTCAAGAATATCGTTTGGGGAACGCGGGGCAACTACCTTAGTATGCCGACAGACTGCCCGCAACGCGACGAACGCATGGGATGGCAGGGAGACCGCGCAATCGGTTCCATGGGCGAGATGTACATTTTCGATAATGTAACTCTCTACAGCAAATGGATGCAGGACGTAGAAGAATCTCAGCGTGACGACGGCAACGTTTCCGACGTCGCGCCCGCCTACTGGCGCCTCTATTCTCCGAACGTAACTTGGCCTTCGGCTCACATTATTATCCCGCAAAGCCTGTACACAATGTTCGGGGACGACGACGCGATTGTCAAACACTATGAGTCCCGCAAAAAGTGGATTGAATTCATTCTTTCGCTTCGTAACGAAGACGGCACCGTGTCGAAGGACAACTACGGCGACTGGTGCGTCCCGCCGGAGCGTCCCGAATTGATTCACTCGCAAGATCCCATGCGTCAAACTGACCGCACGCTCCTCGCGACGGTCTATATGATCTACGATCTTCGCCAATCTGCCGACTTTGCGGACTACCTTGGTAAATCCGACGACGCTAAGTCGTTCCGCGAAACAGCCGACGCGATGCAAGACGCCTTCAATAAGCGTTTCTACAATGCGGAAAAGGGGCAGTACGACAACGGCTCGCAAACCTCCTGCGTACTTCCTTTGGCGTTTGGTCTCGTCCCCGAAAAGGAACGTCCCAGAGTTTTCAACACGCTTGTCAACAATATTGAAAACGTTACGAACAAGCATATTGGAACGGGATTAATCGGAGCTCAATGGATCAACCGTCTTTTGAGCGACGAAGGACGCATCGATCTGCCTTACGCATTCGCGACAAACCGTGATTTCCCGAGTTGGGGATACATGATTGAAAAAGGCGCGACGACCATTTGGGAACTCTGGAACGGCGACACCGCGGATCCGGCGATGAACAGCGGCAATCACGTCATGCTCGTCGGCGATCTTGGAATCTGGTTCTTCGAATATCTCGGCGGTATCAAAGCCGATCCGAAAAAGCCCGGATTCAAGCATTTCATCATGCATCCAAACGTTGTCGGCGACCTGACCTCCGCAAAGGCTCAGTACGATTCTGTTCGCGGCTTTATTAGCAGCTCTTGGAACCTCGACAAAGAAGCGGGCAAGTTTACTTGGACCGTCATTATCCCGGCGAACACAACCGCGACGGTTTCCGTGCCGACGTCGAATCCCGACTCGCTTGCAATCAACACCGCGCGCTTGGTTATCGTACCTCCGGAACCCGGCGAAATCAGAATGGTCAAGTACAACAAGAAAACCGACGCTTTCGACGTAGGACAGCTCGAAAAGAAAGCCGCCGACGGACGCGTTGAATTCGAGCTTGGCTCCGGCATTTACGAGATTACGACCGAATTGAAGTAATTCGTTCGTAATCCGAAAGTTGGTCTGACTAAAAACCGCCGTTCTCTTTCCTCAGGTAAGGGAACGGCGGTTTATGTTTTGCTTTACACAAAACAAAAAAGCCTTCCGGACTCTTCTAAGAAATCCGAAAGGCTTTCGATTACTACCGTCGGTATCGAATCAAAAAATCATTTGAAGGATTCTTCAACCGCAACGGCGACAGCGACGGTGGCGCCAACCATAGGATTGTTGCCCATACCGATGAGCCCCATCATTTCGACGTGCGCAGGAACGGAAGACGAACCGGCGAACTGAGCGTCGGAGTGCATGCGCCCCATCGTGTCGGTCATACCGTAGGAAGCGGGACCGGCCGCCATGTTGTCCGGGTGAAGGGTACGACCGGTACCGCCGCCGGAAGCGACGGAGAAGTACTTCTTACCGTTGTCGTTCGCCCACTTCTTGTAGGTGCCGGCTACCGGATGCTGGAAACGCGTCGGGTTAGTCGAGTTACCCGTAATGGAGACGTCGACGTCTTCATGGCGCATAATCGCAACGCCTTCAGAAACGTCGTCGGCGCCATAGCAGCGAACCTTAGCGCGTTCGCCGTTGGAATAGGCCTTTTCACGAACGATTTCGAGCTTGCCGGAATAGTAGTCGAACTTAGTCTGGACGTAAGTAAAACCGTTGATGCGGCTGATAATCTGGGCGGCGTCTTTTCCAAGGCCGTTCAGGATGACCTTGAGAGGATTCTCGCGAACTTTATCGGCGTTGCGGGCAATACCGATAGCGCCTTCGGCCGCCGCAAAAGATTCGTGTCCAGCGAGGAAGCAGAAGCAACGGGTAGAGTCGCTCAGAAGCATCGCGCCAAGATTGCCATGCCCCAAACCGACTTTACGCTGCTCGGCAACGCTTCCGGGAATACAGAAGGTCTGAAGCCCTTCGCCAATAGCGGCGGCGGCGTCAGCGGCTTTTTTGCAGTCCTTCTTGAGCGCAATACCGGCGCCAAGTGTGTACGCCCAAACAGCGTTTTCAAACGCGATCGGCTGAATCGAACGAACGATCTTTTCAGCGTCGACGCCCTTAGAAAGATTGAAATCGCGAAGGGCTTCCAAATCCGCGAAACCGTACTTATCCAAAACCGGCTTGATTTGACCGATTCGTCTTTCGAAACTTTCAAACGTAACCATATCTCTATACCTTATATTTGTTATTTGTTTTTTCGGCTATTCAATCTGCGCGGCGCCAGAACGGCGAGTCATTGCAACAGATTGGGGAAAGAACGAGTCGGAATTCTATTCGAGACGCGGATCGATCTTTTTGACGGCTTCGTCAAAACGACCGTATGTTTTAATATTGCTTTCGTAGGCTTCCTTGGGGTCGACGCCTTTCTTGATAGCGTCCATCATCTTGCCAAGGCTGACAAACTTATAACCAATGATCTCATTGTCGGCGTCGAGACCGATTTCGAGAACGTAACCTTCGGCCATTTCGAGGTAGCGGGGCCCCTTCTTGAGCGTCGCATACATCGTACCGACCTGAGAACGGTGGCCTTTACCGAGGTCTTCGAGACCGGCGCCAATTGTTAAACCGTCTTCCGAGAACGCCGATTGAGTACGACCGTAAACAATCTGCAGGAAGAGCTCGCGCATCGCCGTATTAATCGCGTCGCACACGAGGTCGGTATTGAGCGCTTCAAGGATGGTTTTGCCGATGAGAATTTCAGAAGCCATGGCCGCCGAGTGAGTCATGCCGGAGCAACCGATCGTTTCGACGAGAGCCTCCTGAATAACGCCCTCTTTAACGTTGAGCGACAGCTTGCAAGCCCCTTGCTGAGGCGCGCACCAACCGACGCCATGGGTAAAACCTGAAATGTCGGTAATCTGTTTCGCTTGAACCCAACGACCTTCTTCCGGAATCGCGGCAGGTCCGTGATTGGGACCCTTAGCAACACAGGTCATTCGTTCTACTTCTTGAGAAAATTGCATCTTCGCGCTCTCCATTTCTCTTGGTTAAAAAAACAGAAGTGAGACAAAGAGCTCAAACGTCAAACGACGGTTTTGTTCCCACTACCGCGCCAACGTCTGTTATGAACTACTTTCGTCTGATCTCCCATGTCTGACAAAAATCGTGATTCCTTATCCGCGCGGGTAACGATCAAACAGAGCCCTTTCGTACTCTCTATATTGGCGCTGTATTGTATCAGATTTATAGGCGTTGAGAAGGGGTTCGCGCCTCTTTTCGCGCACGAAGACTCTCATTTTACACTTAATCAGACCAACGATTTATCAGCGTGCAACTCGGTCCTCAAGAACAGAGCGAATCTCTGCAAATACTTCGTCGGGCGAAAGTGTCGCGTCGATCAAATATACCTCGCCAGAACCGTACTTTCCCCAATCGCTGACTGCTTGACGGTAACCTTCGGCTACGCGACGGTGAAAATCAGAACCTTTCGACTCCATTCGATCTTTAGTCCTATTAATCCTTTCAAACGCGACCTGAGACGGACAGTCGAGAACAAAAGTGATTGCGGGCATAATCCCGCCGGCAAGATACTTGCCCATCCGCCAAATCCACTCGATTTCTTCGTCTGTTGATCCGACGGCATACCCCTGATAAACCACGGTTGACAGAAGATAACGATCAACGAGCACAACCTGACCGTTTTCCAAAGCGGGTTTAATCTTCTCATGAACAAGTTGCGCGCGCGAAGCCATGAAAAGAGCCAATTCCGTTTTCGGACAAATAGCGAGATCGTTGCGATGAAGAAGTATGTCTCGAACAGCTTCGCCTAAATCCGTGTCTCCGGGATCGCGTAGGAAGACATAATCTAGTTGACGATTCGCAAGCCAAGCTCGCAAAAAGTCAATTTGTTTTCCTTTTCCTGAACCGTCTCCGCCGTCGATTGTGATGAGCATGCCGCCGCGTCTCCTTGACTCTAATTTCAATAACGTCGCCGCCGAAAAAGCGAGACCGTCGAATTCATTATACTCCCGACGCGAGCAAAAAAAAGGCTTGAAAAGCCAAAGAAGCTCTGCTAGAATGGGCCTGAGAGCGTACAAAAGGTACGCATTAGCTCGACGAAATATAAGCAACGTCCACAAAACAAGGTTGTAACAGTCAATTCCGCAGTGGGGAAACAGTGACTACCAAGGCGACGCCTAATGAATTCCAGAGTAAAATGCGAACTCTGTTGCGTCTATACGCCGTAACAGATCGCTCATGGGTTGGAATCCAAACTCTGTTGGAGCAAATTGAATCTTCGTTACTTGGCGGAACGACGCTCGTTCAGCTGCGTGAAAAAGATCTTAGCGACTGCGAGTTTATTCAAGAAGCAATAAGCGTCAAGAGATTGTGCGAACGTTTCGGCATCCCGCTCTTGATTAACGACAATGTCAACGTCGCGCTTCGCAGCGGCGCGGACGGCGTGCATCTAGGACAAGACGATCTTCCGCTCCAAGAAGCGCGGAAAATGCTTGGTCCTAATAAAATTATCGGAATCTCGACCCACACGGTCGAAGAAGCGATGGAAGCGGAACAAGGCGGAGCCGACTACGTCGGCGTCGGTTCTGTTTTTGCCACGCAGACTAAACTTGACGCAAACGTTTTATCGATCGATTATATTCGAGAGATTTGCCAAGCCGTCACTATTCCCGTAGTAGCCATTGGCGGAATTAAAGAGGAAAACATGGACGTTTTGCGCAATACTGGCGTTGCGGGAATTGCGGTCGTATCCGCTATTTTTGGACAACCGGACATAGAAATGGCGACACTCCGATTAAAAGAATATGCCGATCGGCTCTTCAAATAGCGTCCTGCAAACAATGGCAGCTTTCTATTCCTGCTCATCAATTAAAGTAATTCAGAACTTAGAACAATGGCAAACTCAAATAATCAAAACATTTTACACAGTGTTTAATTATTTAAAAGCGGTTCCTTTCAGCGAAAATGAAGCTATTATTTTATTCAGAGTAGGAAATGGGGAGTCTTTCCCAAAATATGGAAACTCCGGAAAAGATTTATTCTTTTATCAATATCAATTATCAACTGAAGAAGGCTCTTTAGTTAAAGGTATTAGATATGATAGCC
>CADACS010000046.1 GCA_902786505.1 uncultured Planctomycetota bacterium
CCGCCGCCACAATGCGCATGGCCGCGCACGCGACCCGCAACGCGGGGCGCCCAGCCGGACGTAACGTCCGGTTCGGTATGGAGTTAGCGGCGCAACGCCATTAAAAAACCGCCCTAACCGAGAATAAAATCCACCGCCTCAACCCGACCCGCCGAGTTTGCGAAAATGTCCCTGCGCGGAAAGAGGCGATTTTTACCGAAATGTATAGTTTTTAGCAAGTTACAACCCAAATCAACATTGTTTCCTGATTTTACAAAAGATTCGCTTTTCTGCAAGAAAAAAGGACTTTTTCGCCAATAAAAAGTCCAAAAAAAGCGCTTTTTCTGTCAATATTCCGAAAAAACAGGCGCTCTTTTCGATTGCCAAAAACTATGCTTTTTGGCAGGCCCCGAACTACGTATCAGCAAAAAAACAGATTAAAGACTAATTTGGTAAACGCCGTAATTTCAAGGGTATCGCTTTTATGGCTAAGAGAAAGACAAAGAAAGAGGAAGAGAAACTCAAGCTTGACACAGTTCTTTTGGCGTGTCGCGATATCTTGCGCAAGGCGCGCAATTCCGGCACCTTCTTTGAAAAACGCGATCTGATGCTGACGCTCGTCTTTCTGCGCTTTATCGGCGAGAAATTCGAAGACGGAATCAAAAAACTTCGTGAGGAACTCAAGAGTCGAGGATATGACCCTGACGACGAAAACATTCGGGCTGCTTTTTTCGACGACCCTACCTTTACAGACGGAACCTATTATCTCAAGCCCGAAGCTCGTTGGTCGAAGATTATCAGTACCCCGCCGTCGGAGCTGAACGTGGCGCTTGACACGGCGCTGCACAGCCTCGCGGCCAACGACGAAAGGCTCAAAGGCTGTTTTGTCGAGGGTACGTTTACTTCTCGGAATCTTGATCCCAACGACATCAAAAAGATCGTAGATAAGGTCAATGAAATCAGCCATAAGAATTTTGGCGAAGAAAAAGACCTGATTGGGCGCGTATACGAATATTTTCTCACTGAATTTGCCGTCAACGCGTCCAAAGAAGACGGCGAATTCTATACGCCTCACGACGTCGTTCAGTTGATCGCCGAAATGATCCAGCCCTTCGACGGAACGATCTACGATCCCTGTTGCGGTTCAGGCGGAATGTTCGTTCAAAGCGCAAAATTAATTGAGGAAAAGAAAGGGGATATCAGCCGGATCAATATTTACGGACAGGAGAAAGAATCCGCCACTTACCGTTTGGCGAAAATGAACCTGACGCTGTACGGGCTCAGCCACAATCTTGGGGGCGGATGCGACTCCTCTTTTACAAACGACTTGCACGCGGGCCTTTATTTTGACTACATAATGGCAAACCCGCCCTTCAACTTGAAATTGTGGTACGACAAAAATTTGGAACACGACGCGCGTTGGGCGGATTACGGAACTCCCCCGGAAAGCAACGCGAATTACGCCTGGATTCTGCATATTCTCTCTCACTTGAAACCGTCTCGCGGCGTCGCCGGATTCCTCCTTGCGAACGGCGCTTTGGGCGATAGCGACACGGTGGAAATACGGAAAAAACTAATTCAAAACGACAAGGTGGAAGCGATCGTCGTTCTTCCCCGCGAACTGTTTTTCGCGACGGACATCAGCGTTACTCTTTGGATTCTGAATCAGAACAAAAAGGGGGGTGATTATCACGGGAGAAAGCTGCGCAACCGCGAACATGAAATTCTTTTCGTGGATCTCCGCACATGGACGGAAAATCCTGTCAAAGACGAGAAGAAAAAGAAAGTTCGTCTGATTACGGAACAGATTGAAAAGGTCGCGGACATATACCATGCCTGGCAAAGCGAAGGCGTCGACGGCAAGAGTTATGCCGTCCCCGAGCTATATCGAAGCGTCGGTATTGACGAAATCGAACAAAACGGATGGAGTCTTGTTCCAAGTAAATATATCGAATTCATTGACCATGATTTGGAAATTGATTTCCCTGCAGAAATGAGCCGGATTCAGCAGGAGATGCGTGAGTTATTAGCGCAAGAAAAGCAGACGCAAAAGATGTTGGCGGACGCCTTCAGGGGGATTGGATATGGCATTGACTAAATACAAATTAGGAGACTTGCTCCGGTTGGAAGACGAACGCAATTACACGAAAGAATTCACGTTAGACGACGTAAGGGGTATATCAATCCAGAAGGTTTTTATAAATACAAAAGCCGATATGGAAGGAGTCTCGCTCCTTCCATATATCGTCGTCAGGCCTGATTTTTTTGCATATGTGACGGTTACTTCGAGAAATGGAGAAAAAATCACGATTGCTCACAATGAAACCGATAATACATACATTGTTTCTTCGTCATATGTCGTTTTTAGCGTTTTAAGAAAAGACATTTTAAACTCAGATTATCTGTTTATGTGGTTTAATCGTGCAGAGTTTGATCGTTTTTCACGCTTTAATTCATGGGGGTCTGCACGAGAGACGTTTAGTTGGGAAGACATATGCTCTATTAACATTGAACTTCCTCCACTCCCCATACAGCAGAAATACGTAGATATCTACAAATCCATGGTTGCCAATCAGCAGAGCTATGAGCGCGGGCTGGATGATTTAAAACTCGTTTGCGACGGGTATATTGAAGATTTGCGGAGAAGGACGCCTTGTGAGAAGATTGGGCCGTATATTGAAGAATCCAACAGTAGAAATGATGAACTGAAAAACAATTTTGTTCAGGGGGTTAATAGTTCAAGTGAGTTTGGAGAAACCAGAGCTAATACAACAGACCTAGATTTCAGCAATTATAAAATCGTGAAAACAGGACATTTTGCCTATAATCCTTCTCGAATCAACTTGGGTTCTATTGCTTTATTAAACACTTCTGATTGTATTGTATCTCCGATGTATGTCGTCTTTAATGTAGTTAATCATGAAAAGCTTTTACCCCAATACCTCATGCTTTGGTTTGAAAGGAAAGAATTTCAACGGAGCACCATCTTCTTCGCAACCGGGTCTGTACGAGACACCTTTTCGTTTGATTTGATGAAAGATGTTAAGATACCAATCCCCAATATAAAAACACAAAGGGCATTAGTCGATGTGTATTCGACTTACAAGGTGAGAAAAAAAATCAACGGACAGTTAAAAGACCGAATAAAAGGCATTTGTCCAATTTTAATCAAAGGATCATTGGAGGAATGAAAACAAAAATGACGGATTATGAAAAACTTAAGCAAATTATTGATGATATACAAGAGTTAATCGTTTCTCGTGTCACATGTTATTCCCCGTCTTTTCAAGCTTGGAAAACAGAAGCGGAAAGGTTTTTAATCAGAAAATATGGTAAAGAGAATATTGAACATCAGAAATTTCTTCAGACGGGCTTTTCAATAAGAGGAATAGTCAGGTCTGTTCCAGAATCGGAACAAATAGCAGCGTGTGAACATGGACTAAGAATATCAGAAGCTATTTTTAAAACGTATCTCGAAGAAATGGAGGAAAAAGATGTTAATACAACGACGTCTGCTTCACTTCAGTTATCTGACTATGAAAGAGTTTTTATCGTGCACGGCCATGACGGCGAACTGAAGCAATCTGTAGCACGAATTCTAGAAAAACAGACAATTATCCCTATTATTCTGTCCGAACAAACAAATCAAGGCCAAACAATTATTGAAAAGATTGAATCTAATAGCGGCGTAGGCGCAGCTATATGTCTTTTTACTGCTGATGATTTAGGGAAGAGTAAAGGAAATAAGAAAAACGCTCTTCGCGCAAGACAAAACGTAGTTTTTGAAACGGGATTCTTTCTGGGGAGGCTTGGTCGTAGTCGAATTGTCATTCTTGCCGACCAAGGCGTCGAAATACCTTCCGATTTGTCTGGAGTCGTATATACGAACACAACGAACTGGCAATTTGATTTATTAAAAGAAATGAAAACAATGGGGTACACGGTAGACATGAACAAATTACTATAATAATAAAGCTTTAGATAAGTTAAGAAAATAAATCGTCGGGAGATTAAAGCAATGGCGAAACTTCAGAGCTACAACGGTCGTTATTGCGAATCGGAATATGAAAACGCATTCCTCTCCTTCTTGGAAGACGAAGGCTGGAGTTATCTTCCCGGAAACAGTTTAACACGCAAATCACGGCGGGACGTATTACACCTTGGCGACTTTGAGCAATTTCTAAAAAGTACGAATCAAGATCTTACCGAGAGCGACGTCCGCCAAATCGTCGACGTCGTTCGACTCGTAGGCGCCGAGTCTGATTTTGCCACGCTGCATAAGTTTTATAACTGGACGGTTAACGGAATTCAGTTTATGCCGCAAAACGGCCTTGCCCGAATGGTTTCGCTGATTGATTTTGAGAATCCGGAGAACAACGTCTTTCGGGCGGTCAATCAGCTTGTCGTCGAATATGTCGACAACGGCCTGACCGCCACGCGCCGTCCTGACGTCGTACTGTACGTTAACGGCCTTCCGTTGTGCGTTATTGAGCTAAAGAACCCGGCTGATTCCAACGCTACGGTATACGACGCGTGGGAACAGATTAACGTTCGCTACTGGCGCGATATTCCGCATCTTCTTCACTACTGTCCTCTTGCGTGCATCTCCGACGGCGTAAAAACGCGATTGGGTACGGTACGAACGCCTTACGAACATTTCTACGCGTGGCGCCGAGTGAACGAAGGGGACAAGATATCCTCCTCGCCTTTTGAAGAAACGCAGTCGATGATCAAAGGCGTTTACAGTCCTGCCCGCTTTCTTGAGATTTTCCGCGACTTTATCTATTTTCGAGACGTCGAATACGACAGAGACGAGGTGGAGATCGTCTGTAGATATCCGCAGTTTTTTGCCGTTCGGCTTCTTAAAAAGAGCGTCGTTGAATCGGTAATTCGCAAAAACGGCAAGGGGGGAGTCTACTTCGGCGCGACAGGTTGCGGCAAAACATACACAATGGCTTTTCTCGCGCGTCAGCTGGCTCTGCGCTGTTCCGACGTTCGGGAGATCGGTTCCCCTACGATCGTCGTGATTGTCGACCGGGACGAACTTCAGAATCAAGGCGCCAAACTCTTTACAAGAAGCAAAGAGTTTTTGAACCTCGGCGAAGTTTCCGTCGTGCCGACTCGTAAAAAACTAAGACAAGAGTTGAAAATCCGCGAAAGCGGCGGCTTCTATATCTGCACTATTCAGAAATTCTGCGACCGCATAGACGACAAAATCGGCTTGATAAACGACCGCGCCAATATTATATGCTTCTCCGACGAGGCTCATCGAACGCAGCTGGAAAATTCAAGGAAGATTCAGTTCAGTAAGGACGCGAACGCAAATATGCGGGCTATGGTCTCTAAACCCTACGCAAAAGTTTTGCGGGAAGCTTTTCCGCACGCGACGTTCGTCGGCTTTACCGGAACGCCGATTGCTGAAACCTATCAGACGTTTGGCGACGAAATCGACCGTTACACAATGGACCAGGCCGTTTCAGACGGGATTACGGTGCCGATTAAATATCATCCTCGAATAGCGAAAGTATTATTGGATCAAGAAAAAGCCAAACAGATTGAAGATTATTACAAAAAGTGCGCCGACGACGGCGCCACTCCGGAAGACGTCGAAGCAAGCAAAAAAGCTATGAGTTCGATGGAAGGAATCCTCAAAAAACCCGAGCGTCTGGAACGGCTTGCTACAGATATCCATGATCACTATTTATCCTCCTGTGAAAACGATCCCGACCGCGTTCAGAAAGGAATGGTCGTATGCTTGAACAGAGAAATCGCTTATGAATTGCTGAAGGTATTCCAATCCAAATATCCCGAATGGTTTGAGGAAAAGAAAGCCGCCGACGGCGTTCCCGTAACAAACGAAGATTTGCGGAGGCTCAAGCCGACGCCCTTTATGGCGATGGTCGCGAGCGTCGGCCCGAACGACCCTAAAGATATGTACAATTACCTTGGGGGCAAGGCGAACGACAAACGTTCCAGTATGCTTGACGCCGCCTTTAAGGACGAAAAATCCAATTTTCATATTGTTATTGTCGTGGATATGTGGATTACCGGATTCGACGTCGAAACACTGACTTACCTGTATAACGACAAACCGTTGAAGAAGCACTTGCTGATTCAGACGATCAGCCGCGTCAATAGAAAATATCCGGGCAAAGAACACGGTCTGATTGTCGACTATATCGGCATTCGGGATAATATGCGCGAAGCGTTGAAGATTTACGGCGGTGGAGGATCCGTTGCGCCTTCGCCAGACGACGTCGCGCAGGCGACAGAGATCTTTAGAGAAGAACTGTTTATTCTGCAACAACTCTTTACCGGCTTCGATCTGAAACCGTTTCTTGATCCTAACGGCGATCCCGCCGAACGTTACAAACTATTAGCCAAGGCGGCTGAATTTGTTTTCGCTTCAACGCGCGAACTTCAAATTGAGAACTCCGACGGAAAAAAGGTCAATACGGTTTCTTTCAAGACGTATTTTCTGAAAACCGTTAGAAGAATGCACGCCGCTTACGATATTTGCCAACCGTCCGGAGAATTGAGCGAAGAAGAATCTACGCTCGCTCAATGCTTTATGGCTGTCGCCGGGTTTGTTCGTAAGATGAGCGGGACGAGCGACGTCGATACAGAAACGATGAATCGCCATGTTGCGAAGATGGTCGAGGAGGCGTTAAAATACAACAAGGTCGAAAACGTTTTTGAAGATGGAAAACAGGAAGATATTTTAAGTCGGGAGTATTTCGAAGGTCTGTCCAACGTCAAAATGCCGGCGACTAATCTCGAATTGCTGATCAAAATGCTTCGAAAGCGGATTACGGAGTACGGCAAAACAAATCAGGTGGCCGCCAAACGTTTTCAGGAAATGTTGGAAGAAACCATTAAATCGTATCACGAAAGAAGAAAGAACCTTCCCATAGAAGAAGCGGGCGAAGCTCAGGAGCAAACTTCGGAGGCTATTATTAAAAGCGCGACCGAACAAGCGCTGAAGATTTTGGACGAATTGGACGTTGACGTCGCAAGCTTCCGCAAAATCGGTCTCACTTTCGAAGAAAAGGCTTTTTACGATATTCTCCTTGCGTTACGCGATCAATATAACTTTGAGTACGGCGAAGATCGAACGGTAAACGGAGTTATTGTCAACGATAAGTGCAAGTCTCTCGCTAAAAAGATCAAAGAGATTATCGACACTCAATCTTCTTTTTCAGACTGGCTCAACAATCAAAACGTCCGTGAAAAACTAAAATTCGATATTAAACTTTGTTTGCTTAATAGCGGGTATCCGCCTCAATACAGTCCCGATGTGTTCCGTAAAGTTATGGAACAGGTGGAAAACTTTGAGGAGAACAATTAAAATAATAATGGGAACCTGTAATAGGAACATTTATCTGGCAAACGCAAAGAAACGGTCATTATCAGTGGAGCAAGCAACAGGCGCACGAACGATACGTGAAACAATACCTTTTCCGCTTGCATTACCCTTGGTAAGGGGTTCCGCGCTGACGGTTGATATTGCTAAAGCGCAGCCGAAATTGATGTTCAATTTAGGGAAACGCCAATCGCAAACGCGTACTCACGTCAAAACATTAAAAGAATTCGAAGTTACGTTTGTCGTTTCGACGTTTTTTAAAAAACAAAACATTTCAAAAAATGCAACGTTCATTATTTGGAGGAAAAATGTACTTAGTTCCACAACATGCCGATATTCACTATCGTTGCGCAATGGATATTGTTGATGATCGTTCTATGGGGAAGATTCGTAATATCTTATGGAAATGGCTCAATAATAAAGTGAATGGGGAAACGCCAAGAAACAATCCAGATTTCCCAAACTTCTCTGATAAGGTTGATACTTCAAATCCTCTTTTTAGTAAAAGCGGCAGCAGAGGCTGGTTCTTTAAGGGGCGTTATAGCGATAATGACGAAAAATACAAATTCATCAAAAAATGTAAAACTCTGAAATGGGCCCAAATTCGTACTGCTCTTGTAGGAGACAATGAAAGCCCGTTATTGTGGGGCATGGAGTTAATTCATCCTGATAATGATGTAGAAGGGCTGTATTGGGCGACGACAGTTTCTTTGGAATACGATGCAGAAAAAGAATCTGTTCGCTTTGTTGCAACCATTAGGAAGTATCTTAGAGATTATTATATAGGGCGTTCTTTCGAAACTCCTCGTCCGTCAACCCCCAGATTCGTGTCCGCTATTATTAATAAGCTGACTTGTAAATATTTAGACATAAATATTTACAGAGGGATTTATTTTTGCACAGATCATTATAAAAACACAGATGTGCCGAGAATATGCAACGAATTGGTAAACCCTCAAAGAAAACTTCCCTACGTATTGCTGATTCAGTCTGAAGTTTCTGATGAGGTTAAAGAATTTACAAACGGCCTCAGAAAACTAACCCATGGAAACGCAAACGTTTTCGTCTTATCCAGAGCAGCCTATGACGAATTAATTTTCTATTCAGAAGATGAGAATTTATCTTTACCACACTTCGAAAATGAAGGCGGAGCTCTTGTCTTATGTAGTCTTCCCAGCTATGGAGGACATTATCTGAAAACGTATGACAATATTACAGAACAAACGTTACAGGAGATCGTTTGCGCCGTATCCAGATATTCTAAGGGGGAACCGCGGGATTTGGTCTCGTTTCAGTCAGTTGTTACAAGACAAAAAATACTTGAACATTCGAGATTGTCGAAAGAGAACGAGGATTTGCGAGGGGAAAATGAACTATTCGTGCAAGATAACCAAGCGCTTTCACAAAAAGAAAAGACACTAAAGGGAGAACGTGATCTTTATAAAGATTTTTATGATGATGCTGTGCAAGATATTAACGAGCTTAAAGATAGTAAAAAGCAGTTAGAACATAATTTTGGCGTATTACAACAATCTAAGCAAGAACTCAGTGATAAATACAAAAACGTACAAAAAGCCAACGAACAAGTCATTAAATTGATAGGAACCTATCTCACAAGCCTAGATAGCCAACTCAAACTATGCGGCGAAATTTTTAGCGATAGGATTATAATCCACTCTAAAGCGATTAAATCCGCAGAGGATTATGATAAGGAATTTCCTTCGAATGGAGCCGACTTTTATGAAAAAACATGGAGAATGCTGCAAGAGATTGTTACCACTCTTTACGATTGCTACACGGCAGAGGATCCAAAGAATATAGAACGTCTTTTCAATGAAAAACGCCAATTTTCGGAAGTTTCTTTTACGATGAATGAAGGAAAGCAAACGAACAGAAATTCAAGTTTGAGCAGGTTTCGTGAAATTGACTATGGAGGTAAAAAAGTGTCAATAGCGCCTCATCTGAAATTGGGTTCCGATAATAAGGCCTTGAGGCTCCACATTTATTATGACAACGAGAAGAAGAAGATAGTCGTGGGATACTGGGGAAAGCACATCCCAACTGCGGCGTCTAAAAAGGGCGGAGAACGTCGATAAAAAGTGAAAGGAAACGCCAAACCACCCACTGACGGACGGGGCGCCCATGGCGGCGCGTTTTGGCGTTAACGGATCGTTGGCGCCATTTTTTGTTCTTGGTTCAAGGCGTTGAATAAACGGCGTTGCGACGTTAAGTTACGGCGAACCGGACGTTCGTCCGGCTGGGCGCCCTGACGGGCGCGTGCGCGGCCTTGCGCGTTGTGGCGGCCGTCTGCGTTGCGGGTTCGTTCGCGTGGGTTAGACCGGCCGTTTGGGCCGGTTGCGCCCGTTCGGGCGCGGGGAGCGGCATTGCGTTCACATAATTGAAACGACATGCCCGCGTCGCTGTGATTTCGATTGTTCTTTCATTATTTGGCGTGTTCTGATTTGTGGCGTCCGCCGGCAGGCGCCGGCGGCTCACGCCCTGCGGGCGGGCAGGCGTTGCGGGGGCTTTTGGGCGTCGCGTCGGCTGTCGCGTTGTTTTTTTGCATTTTGTTTTTTTGTTAACGCTTTGAACTGCGTTCGTTACGGCGAACCGGACGTTCGTCCGGCTGGGCGCCCTGACGGGCGCGCGCCCGGCCATGCGCATTGCGGCGGCCGTCTGCGTTGCGGGGTCATTCGCGTGGGTTGGACCGGCCGTTTGGGCCGGTTGCGCCCGTTCGGGCGCGGGGCGCGGCGTTGCGTATTATTACGCGGCGGTTAGGCACGCGCCGGGACGGCAGTTCCGGGCAAGCGCCCCACGGGAGCGAAAAACAAAGAATACGCGCGGACGCCGAATCCTCATCCACCCGCGTTTTTAAGACAAATTCTCTGAAAAATCGGTAAAAACGGAAATATTTACCTTCCAAAAAAGATATATTCCAACACTTGACGAATAGATTAGTGTATAATAGCGCGGTAGAGGGCCGCGGGGAAATTTTCCCGCGTCCCGTCGAACCGTTATTCCGGTCCGCAAAGCGCGGACGGCGCGATCCGCTTGCGATTAAAGGCGGCGCGCGTTTTTTGGCGCCGCGCCCTTAACATATTTTTAACGGAGTTTCTCGAATGGCCCAATCCGTCGTCAATAAGAATTTTGTCGGGATCGATCTTGGCGGTACAAACATCAAGATCGGTATTCTCAACGACGCAGGCGAAAAGCTGTACTATCGCACGATCCCCACGTACGTCGAACGCGGCGCCGACAGCGCGACTCACCGCATGGCGGAAGCCGTCGAAGAAGCGATCGAGGCGGCGGGAATCAAACGGGAAGACGTCGCCCAGGTCGGGCTCGGCTCGCCCGGTACGCTCGATCTCGCCGAGGGCAAGCTGGTACGGCCCTCGAACCTGCCCGGCTGGGACTTCTACCCGATCCAGTCGAAGCTCGCCGAATACTCCAATCTGCCCGTCACCTTCGCGCACGACGGCCCGGCCGCCGCGTTCGCGGAATACTGGGTCGGGGCCGGCAAAGGGGAACCGGGCCTCATCGTTCTCACGCTCGGAACCGGCGTCGGCTGCGGCATCGTACTCGACGGGCACGTCTGGAACGGAATTCACAGCCACGGCGGCGAAGCCGGCCACAATATCATCGACACGTCGGAAAACGCGCGCCTGTGCAAGTGCGGGCAGCGCGGACACCTCGAAGCGTACGCGAGCGCGACCGGCGTCGCCAACCGTACGATCGAATACGTCGAAGCGGAATTCAAAACGTCGCTCACCGAACGCGTCCGCGCGCGCAAACGGAACGACGAAATTCCGAAAATGGTCTTTGAAGAAGCGGAAAAGGGGACGAGCTCGCCGTTCGCATCGTTAAAGAGACGGCGCGCTATCTCGCCTACGGCATGGTCTCCCTCATTCACACGCTCGACCCGTCCTGCATTCTGCTCGGCGGCGCCATGACGTTCGGCGGCGACGCGACAGAAACCGGCCGAATGTTCCTCAAAGCGGTCCACGACGAGACGTGCAGCCGAATCTTCCTGCACCTTGCCGAACGGCTCAAGGTCAAGTACGCGACCCTCGGCGGCGACGCGGGCTATATCGGCGCGGCGGGGCTGGCGCGTCAGGAATGGGAAGAGAAGAATCTCGAACAGTAACCGTTCTCTGCTCTTAGGTTTGGCAACGCGGCAAAAGACGTTCTGCGTCTCTTCGCCGCGTTGTTTTTTCTTATGACGCTAACCGTTATGAAAGAAAAGGATATGTCGGAACAGAGCCGCTATACCGACGCGACCGCCACCGTCGACGACCTCAAGCGCCTCGTCGATCAGTTCCAGAGAGAGCGAAACTGGGCGAAATACCACACCCCGAAGAATCTCGCGTCGTCCGTCGCGATCGAAGCGGCGGAACTCATGGAGCATTTCCAGTGGCTCACGCCGGAAGAGTCTTACGAGGTTAAAAACGACCCTGAAAAGAAAGAGGCGATCGCCGACGAAATCGCCGACGTCGCAAGCTATCTCCTCAACTTATGCCTGAAACTGGACGTCGATCTGGCGTCTGAATTCGCGCGCAAAATGAAGAAGAACGCGATAAAATATCCGATTCCCGCGCGGGAAGAGGCCGAATGACAATTACTCTTCCGTCCGCGCCGCGCGCCGGCCGGACGGTCAGAAAGCCAACGGTATGCGAGTCGTCGAAATATTCCAATCGAAACAGGGAGAAGGCCTTTGGACGGGCGTGACGTCGACGTTCGTCCGAACGGTCGGCTGCAATCTCCACTGCGGATTCTGCGATACGACGTACGCCTCCTGGCAGAGCGAGCGCGGCGTCGATCTGGCGGTCGAAGAGATCGTCGGGCGCGCCATTCTGCTCGACAACCGTCACGTCGTACTCACGGGCGGCGAGCCGATGATCCAGTCGGAAACCGTCATGCTCACGGAGCTCCTCGCGGAACGCAAATATACGGTTACCGTCGAAACCGCCGGCACGGTCTATCTCCCGATCAAGTGCGATCTTATGTCGATAAGCCCCAAGCTCTCCAATTCGATTCCCGAGGGCGTCCCGGAAGCGATACTCAAACGGCACAATACGAACCGAAAGAGGATAGAATCGGTTCGCAGACTCATTGCGGAACATCCGTATCAGCTGAAATTCGTCGTCGATCAGCCGGAAGATCTTTTAGAAATTGAAGAGTACCTCAAAGAATTGGGAACGGCGAGCCCCGACCGCGTCTATCTCATGCCCATGGCGATCGACGCCGACGTCATGAACGCCAAAGCCGAATGGATCGGCGCATACTGCAAAGGGCGCGGATACCGCTGCTGCCCAAGAATGCAGCTCGTCTGGTACGGAAACAAACGCGGAACCTGACGCGGCGCAATATGCGTTCACGGAACAGCTTACCGCGAATTCTTTTCGTCTGAATCCTTTTTCTGAGGCGCCGGCATGGCGTAGACTTCCAGCAGAACGGCTTTCGGTTTGCGGCCGGCAATCGGCGCGGGAAGCGGAATCGGATCGGCGATCTCTTTGCGTATAATCGGCTTAGCGTTCGCCAAAAAGGTCAGGTCCAGCCGCGAATACCCCGACGGGCGCCGCTGCATAACGTAGAATCCGAACCGATCGAGTTCTTTTTCGACTCCGGGAATCGACGCCGTGTCGAAGTCGGCGCCTTCGCCCAACGTCTTCCAGCGTCTGTAATAATCGAGCGTCTGAGAGGAAAACGCGCCAAAGAGCGCGCCGCTCGGACGCCCCTCTTGTTTCGCGCGCGCCATCTCCGTACGCAGCGCCGACGCGACGCCTTCGTCGAACGCGTCCCAGTAGTACGTCGGTTCGAGCCCGAGCGCGACGGCGCCCGTTACTCCGCCCGTTAGCGCGTTGTAGAACGAAAGATACTGCGGCGCGACGCGAACCAAGTCGACGGCGCTCGCTATCGGCGCGGCGCACACGAGAATCAGCGCGGCCGCGCGACCCGAAAGACGCCCGCCCGCAAGACGCGCCGCGCCGCCGTAAAACGCCCGCGCGCCGAGTCCCGCCAAAACGCACCAGAAGGGCGCCGACGCAATGAGCAGCCGCGCGCCGTCATGCACCGGCAGGCCCGGAACGCAGCGAACCGTCGGAAAGGTCAGGCCCATAAAGACGAGCGACAGAACCGTTCGCGCGCGCTGCGGGTCCTCAATCGCAAATCGCGCCCGAACCGCGCGCAGGCCGCTCGAAAAGACCGCGCAAAAAGCGAGCAAAAGCGTTCCGAGCGGAATAGTCGCGGCGAGCCAGAAATACCCGTTCCACCACGGGGCGGGCCGGCTCGGCGAATAGAGCGAACCGAAAAAGTAGATCGGAATATTGAATCCTTCGCGCTCCGTATTGAGCCGCCAGAAGGTCGCAAGGCCCGTGATCGGCCGATTCCACAGCGTCGGATTCGTCGCCAGAAAGAGCGCGAACCCCGAGGCGCACGCGAGCAGAAAGAGCGCGGCGCGGCGCCGTTTCGAGACGTCGCGGCGCTTCAGACCGGCAAGCTCGGCGGCAAATTCGCACGCCAAAACGAGCGCGAGGGGCGCCACAATGAGAAATCCGCTGAACTTCGCGCCGAACGAAATCGCAAACGCGCATCCCAGAAGAACGGCGCCCGTTTTCGTAGGACGCGAACCGGTGAAAACAACCCACGCGAGAACCCACGAGGAGATGAGAAGCGAATCGCCGCCCGCTATCTGAGCGTGCGCAAAGACGCGCGGACAGGTCGCGAACGAGACGGCCGCGACGAGCGCCGCGAATCGGCCGAACGAGCGCGCGACGCGGTAATACGCCGCGCCGGCCGCCAGGCCGAACAGGAGAACGCCAACGAACCGAAAACCCTGCTTCTCCGAAAGAACGGCGCGAAAAGGGGCGGTCGCCGCGCGCCCGGCCGCGAGCGCGAGCGAATAGCCCGTCGGATGCCCTTCCCGGCAGACCGTATGCGGAAATCCGACGCGCAGCGCGTCTTCCGAAAAGAGCGCGCGCCGCGAGCCCAACTTGGCGAAATAATCGCGCAGGCGCGCTTTGTACGCCTCCGAAGCGCAGTCGAACGCGAGCGCGTCGGTCGAGCCGACGAGCCGCTCCGGGCCGACGGCGAGCGCGTAAAACCACGTCGAAACGCTTTCGGCGCGCAAAAAGGCGTCCCCTTCGTCCCACGTGAGGGGCGTCCTCGCGGCGGAAATAAGCGCGGCGCAAAAGACGGCCAAGCCGACCGCGGCCGCTTCGAGGCGCGTCATACGGCGTTTCGCGCCAGACTCAGACTTCAATTCCACGTTCAAAGCGCGCCGCTCCGTCAGACGTTCGTGAGATCGTCCGGCCCCGCGGACGACGTAAGTTTATTGAACGCCTCGATAATTTCGGCGCGGCCGTCGGCGGAAAGCCCGTAGACCCGGCAGATGCGGAACGCCTTAGGAGACGCCTTAAAGCCCGGATCCTCCGTTAGTTTCATCACGCTGCACGTCTCCGGATCGTAGAGGAAATTCCGCGTCGACGCGGCGTCGGGCCGAATCGCGTGCCGCGCGATATCGAATCGGAGCGGCAGTTCCCGCAAACCGTCGGGCAGGCGCTTGCGGAGCGCCGTTTCAAAGAACTCGGGATCGGCGAAGATCGACGCTTCCTCTTTGTCCCCTTCCCGAACGAGAACGGTCTTTTCCGCGATCATGCGCCAGCTGATACGGCGGTCGAGGAGCGCGCGCCATTTCGGAGCCGCGGCCCGCTTTTTCGGGTCGTCCGAACGGTCCCACGAGCCGACGTCCGTTATGAGCGACCAATCGGTAAACCGGAGATATTCGTCGAGCGAGTCGATCGGGTTCCCGTACGGATAGAGGAGATCGGCGCTCTCTTTAAAGAGGTCGGCCAGCTCGACGTCGATCGCGCGCACCGTCCGGTGAAAATAGACCGACTGAAAGAGCTCCGCGCGCGCGTTGAGGAACCGCTGAAGGGTCGGCGCGCCCTTTTTGTGAATCGTCAGGCCCGACGGCGAGAAGAACGAATAGTGCAGCAGCCGCTCTAAGTCGAACGGCTTAGAGCTGAACCCGGACGCGTACGCGTCGCGCAGGACAAAGTCGATATTGTCGACCGTATAGAGCCCGGAGAAGAGCGAGCGCAGCATGCGCAGCCAATACGGCTTGCGTTCGTCCGCCGCGCCCCCTTGCGGCCGCACGATGAGAAAGACGACGTCTTCCGGATCGAGCTTCTCGCCCTGCGCAAAGACCCCGCTGGGCGAACGGCGAATCCCGGAAATGATATCCGCAAGCCGCCGACGCACGATCTCCGCGCCGAGCGTCTCGTGCGTGAGCCGCTCCCCGGTCGGAGTCTTAAAGCGGTAGTTAAAATGATCGTCGAAAAAATGACCGAACGGCCCGTGACCTACGTCGTGAAGAAGACCCGCGACGCGAAGGAGCGACTCGACGCAGTAGCGCGAGGGAACAGGACGGCGCGAATCCTCGCTCTCGCCCCGAAGCAGGTCCGGACGCTCCTGAAAGACGCGGTAGAAACCGTCCTGCCATTCGTTCCAGACCCGGCTCGCGGCGCACGCCGTGCCCAGCACATGCTGAAACCGCGAATGTTCCGCCGTCGGATAGACGAACCACGCCGTCTGGAGCTGATGAATCTGACGGAGCCGCTGAAGCCACGGGGAATCGACAAGATCGCGTTCGTAAGCCGTTTCGCCGGGCTGCCGATCCGCGGTCGGCGACGTAATCGAAATATAACCGTGAACGGAATCCTGAACTAACGTTTCCGACTTGTAACTTTCCTCAAACATGAATTCCCCGGCGCCGCGGATACGGCGTTTGTATTTAAAATACAGAATTTGGCGAATATTTAGCGATTGCAAATTCCAAAAAAAACTGATTTCTTTGTTGTAAACCGCACAATACGCCTAGAGTTTTTTCGTGAAAACAGGTATAGTTATGCGCGGAGGCGCGGCGAAACGTCGAACCTTCGACGTCGCGGCGCCGTTTGGCAAGGCGCCTTTGCCTATATTTTTTCGAAAAGTCAGGAGTTTTCAAGTATGCGCAAGCGGAAAATGCTTCTTTTTTTGGCCCTTCTCTGCTTCTTAATGTCGGGATCGGCCCTATTTGCGCAGCAACAGATCAAACTCGATCGTTATTTCCCAGATTCAACGCAAATTTACTTTTCCATCGCCGACGTAAAAGATCTCGCCGACCATTGGAAGCTCACTCAACTCAACGAAGTCCTCTCGGATCCGAAATTCAAGCAGTTCCGCGATTCGCTGCAGGGCCAAATTGAAAACAACTGGCCGAACCGTCTCGGCTTGGATTTCGCCGATTTCTCGAAACTTCCGACCGGAGAAGTCGGGGGCGGTCTCATCGCGGCGCCGGGCCGTAAGCCGGGCTTCGCCGTTATGATGAACGTCGAAGGAAACGCGGCGCAGGTCAACGATTTCCTCATTCGGCTCATTCGTCAGGCGACTGGCAAACAGAACGGCGTCGCGACGAAAGAGCGTCTCGCGGCCGGTCAGCAGACCGTCGAAGCGACCGTGCTCTCGTTCCCCGCCGATAAAGATCATCCGATAACGCGCACCGCATATTACGTCGCGCTCCCGCAGATTCTCATCGCGACCGACCAGAAATACCTCGCGGAAATGCTGCTGCGCAAGCTCGCCGGCGACAAGACGCAGGCGTCCCTCTCGAGCCGTCCGGAATATCAGGCCGTCTTCCAGCGCTGCGCGCAAGACTCCAAGACGCAGGCGGCGCCCCAGATCCGATTCTTCGCCAATCCGCTCGCGGCCGGCGAAGCGATTCGCGCGATCGCCGATCCGGAAGCCGCTAAGACGCGCTCGCCGTTCGACGTGCTCGCCAAACAGGGCTTCGACGGTATCAAGAGCGTCGGCGGAACGATCGATTTCGCGTCCGAAAACTGCGAAATGGTCTATCGCGTTAAGCTCTATATTCCCGACGAGAAATCGCGCGCGCTCAAGATGCTCTCCTTTACGAACGTCGACTCGCTCGCGCCCCCCGCATGGGTCGGAGAAAACGCCACGCGCTATACCGCGTTCAACTTGAACGTGCTGGCCGCGTTCGACAGCATCGGGCCGCTCTTCGACGAATTCCTCGAAACGGAAGGCGCCTGGAAAGACGTCCTCGATTCCTTTGAGACCGACAAACTCGGCCCGCAGGTCAATCTTCGCACCGACTTGGTCGCGAACTTCGGGCGCCAGCTCTCGTCGACGAACGCGTTCGATCCCGACAATCCGAGCGACGGCGAAAAGTTCATTTTCTCGCTCAATATCCTCGAAGGAAAAGAGCAGGCGGTAACCGAAGCGCTCCGCAAAATGTTCGAAGCCGACCCCGACTTCAAACGCGTCGAGCTCGCCGGTTCCGAATTCTGGCAGTACGCG